>JBEDAU010000286.1:0-7676 GCA_041177605.1 Cyanobacteriota bacterium
CCGCTGCAGCGCCGGTTCCGAGGGGCTGTTGATGGAAGGGGAGGTGGTGGAAGAGGGAGGGGGCTTCGTGAGCTGCCGCTCCGCCGACTTCGTGCCCCCTCTCGATCTGGGCGCCTACAGCGCCCTGGCCCTGGAACTCGACGGCGACGGCCGCCGCTACAAGCTGGCGATCGCCTGTGCCGATCGCGTCACGGGAGCCGCGGAGTTGATACCCGGGGGGCTGCGCTGGGTGGCCGAATTCGATACAGAGCCCGCTGGCAGCACCAGGGTGGTGGTGCCGTTCCAGCGGCTCACCCCCAGCGTGCGGGCCAGGCCCGTGGGCTTCCCCCTGCGTTTCGACCCACGCCGCATCCGGCGCCTGCAACTGCTGCACTCGAAGTTCAATGACAGCGGCGGCCTCAACCCAGGCTTTCGCGCCGGGCCGCTGCGGCTGATGCTGCGGCGCATCGAAGCGGTGGCCCCCCGTTGAAGCCGTGGTGCCCCCGAACCAGCCCGCAGGGCAAGACCTGAATCTGCCCCTGGAGCAGTTGGCCTGCGCCGCGGACCTCTGTCACCAGCCCTGGATCCATGCCGCCCGTCTGCTGAGCGCCGATGCGGGCGAGTGCACGGTGCGGCTCGAGGCCCGCAACAGTGCGGGTGAGCGTCAGCCCCATCATGATCTGGAGCTGGAGATCTACCGCAGCGGCGCCGATCTCAACCTGATGCTGAGCCAGGTGGCCGACGAGCAGGCTCCACTGCTCTGGCATGGCGGTCATGCGGTGTGGTTGTGCAGTGACAGCGGCGAACCCTGCCCAGCTCCGCCTGCGGGGGCTCCGTTGGAGGCCCTCGGTCGCCGTGTTCGTGCCCTGTTGGCGGGAGGCTGAGGGCTCATCGGGCGCCTGAGCGCGAGGTGCCCACCCAATGGCCCGTTACCAAGGGGCCGTTCACTCCGATAGCAGCGTCTCGATCCCAGCGCTGGCCAGTGTCGATCGCACGGCGAGGTGCACGCCTGCCTGCGCGGCAACGGTGATCATGGAGCGCCGCTCAAACACCAGAACGATGTCGGAGCCGGCAAGCAGCAAGGAGGACAGCATCTCCCCCTTGCGCAGGGCCACCTACGCGTCGTAACTGCACCCCAGGCGTTCACTGTCGCTGAGGCGGATCAGCTCACTGGTACCAGGGTCGACAAAGACGACGGAACAAATCTGGGCCATGCCGATCGGCAGCACGGCAATTTTGCCAATGGCGGTCTTCAGCACGATCAGCTCGCGACACTGCACAAACTGGTAACCGGTGGCGTCCTCGGCACTGAAATGGCGATGGTAAACATGGATGTGCAGAAAGCTGTGCACCAACAGACCTCTCTCGAAGTCGCGACCGTGGTCGGACTGCAGCAGCAATTAAGGCATCGGCCAGGCAACATGTTGTACCACGATGGCCGATTCCATCGGTATGGGTTGCCGTCACGGGTGTGGTGATGGTCCATTGGCCCACAAACATCGATTCGGTGGGAAAGACAATCACACGTGGATCATCGGGCCTGAGCCACAGGACGCTGGCGGTCGATCTCTTTGAAGCAGCGTGACCACCAGGCGTTAAAGCTGGCAGTGGCGCTGATGCCAGCGTCTCCCCCCTCGTAATCGTGATGGTTGTAGCCGGGCGCAAAGCAATCACCGCCGAGAGTTCTGGCTGATTCAGGCGTATCCAGAAATAGCCCCATTCCACCACAAAGTCACGCATCCACGGGGATAAGGATGTGAGCTGCTCGCCTATCTGGGACTCGATTGGTGACTAGAGTGCTAGCAACTCAGGTGGGTTGAAGTAGAAATGGAACTGCATGACGCGCGGATCGTCTGTGCGCTCGTGAAACACGCCATGGCTCCATTCCCAGATGCTCAGACCTCGAATGCAGCGGGCCACCCAATCAAGCTAATGCAGAAACTGCGGCATGGTTTAGATGCGTGAAAGCTCCGGAACGCGGAGGCAATGCACTCTCGCGATCAGCTCGCTGGGGGAGTCATCGGAATCAGGGCCTGGCAGATTCGGAAATAAATCTGCCCGGGGAGCCAACGGTGAGGTTGCGCCCAGGCTCTCGAACTCCTGGGCCCCCTGACTTGACCGTGGGGACAGGATGAGGCGTCCATGCAGTGCCCCTGTCGCGAGTGGGAACTGAGGAGCAGTCATGGGCTGCTTGGCGCTGCCCCTCAGCTTGGCAAGATGTGGCCCTCAGGGATCAACCTGATCGGTCACCGCCCCCTTGCTGCTGCTGCTCACCAGGCGGGCGTACTTGCCCAGAACGCCTGTTCTGTAGCGGGGCTGGGGCTTCACCCAGGCAGCCCGGCGGCGGGCGATCTCCGACTCATCCACGTTGAGCTGGATCAGCAGCCGGTTGGCATCCACGGTGATGCTGTCGCCCTCCTGCACCAGGCCGATGGTGCCGCCCACGGCGGCCTCGGGGGCGATGTGGCCGATCACCAGGCCGAAGGAGCCGCCGGAGAAGCGGCCGTCGGTGATCAGGGCCACTGAATCGAGCAGGCCCTGGCCCACGATCGCGGCGGTGGGGCTGAGCATCTCGCGCATGCCGGGGCCGCCGACGGGACCCTCGTTGCGCACCACCACCACATCACCCGGGTTGATCTGCTTGTCGAGGATGGCGGCCAGGCAGGTCTCCTCGCTCTCGAACACCCTGGCGGGACCGGTGATCACCGGGTTCTTGACGCCGCTGATCTTGGCCACGGCGCCCTCCTCGGCCAGGTTGCCCTTGAGAATCGCCAGGTGGCCCTTGGCGTAGAGGGGGTTGCTGAGGGGCCGGATCACGTCCTGCCCGGCGGGGGGCTCGGAGGGCACATCGGCCAGCACCTGCCGCAGGGTCTTGCCCTCGATCGTTTTGCAGTCGCCATGGAGCAGGCCGGCATCCAACAGCAACTTCATCACCTGGGGGATGCCGCCGGCCTGGTGAAGATCCACGGTCACGTAGCGGCCGCTGGGCTTGAGGTCGCAGATCACCGGCACCCGCTGGCGAATCGCCTCAAAGTCGTCGATGCTGAGCGGCACCCCGGCGGTGCGGGCCACGGCCAGCAGGTGCAGCACCGAGTTGGTGGAGCCGCCCACGGCCATGATCACGCTGATGGCGTTCTCAAACGCCTCGCGGGTCATCAGATCGCGGGGAAGGATGTTGGCCTTGATCGCCTCAGCCAGCACTTCGGCGCTGCGGGCGGCGCTGTCGGCCTTTTCGGGATCCTCAGCCGCCATCGTGGAGCTGTAGGGCAGGCTCAGGCCGAGCACCTCAAAGGCGGCGCTCATCGTGTTGGCGGTGAACATGCCGCCGCAGCTGCCGGCGCCGGGGCAGGCGTTCTTCTCGATGGCGGTGAGTTCCTGCTCATCGATCTTGCCGCCGCTGTACTGACCCACCGCCTCAAAGGCACTCACCACGGTGAGGTCGCAGGCGCCGAGCTTGCCCGGTTTGATCGTGCCCCCATACACAAAGATTGAGGGGATGTTCATGCGGGCCATGGCGAGCATGGCGCCGGGCATGTTCTTGTCACAGCCGCCGATCGCCAGCAGTGCATCCATGCTCTGGCCGTTGACGGCGGTTTCGATCGAATCGGCGATCACCTCACGGCTCACCAGGGAGTACTTCATCCCCTCGGTGCCCATGGAAATGCCGTCGCTCACCGTGATCGTGCCGAACAGTTGCGGCATCGCCCCGGCGCTGTGGGCGGCCTCCTCGGCGCGACGCGCCAGGTCGTTCAGACCCAGGTTGCAGGGCGTGATCGTGCTGTAGCCATTGGCGATGCCGATGATCGGCTTGTTGAAATCGCCGTCGCCGAACCCCACGGCCCGCAGCATGGCCCGGTTGGGGGAGCGCTGGATCCCCTGGGTGATCGCGGCGGAGCGGAGCATGGAACGGCCAATCGCGGTAGGGGAAACCTACCGAGTGGTGGCCATCGCCTCGAGCTGGCGTCGCACCTCGTCGATCGCCTGGTTGAGTTCGTGCACCTTGTCGTGCAACTGCCGGTCCTCGGCGCCACGCGGCTGGGCGCTGGGTACTGCGCTGGTTGGTTCCGCCACCTCGGAGCCGTCCTGCAGGCGCGCCAAGCGCAGCATGCGCTGCTGGTGGCCCTGCAACCGCCGACGCTCCGCCTCCGACAACAACCACCAGGCCAGTCCCGCCGCACCGAGCACGGCACCGGCCACAGCACTCAGCACCACGGTGGAATTGGCTGCACCCTGCTGAGAACAGGCGGGATGGCTCGGATCGCCCATGGGGCTTTCTCTGGCTGTCGCCACCCTAGGCAGGTCTGCCGCCGGCTTCCAGGCTCGGCTCACCAAACAGCCGGGTTGCCACAGTGCCGATTCCCGGCTGGATCAGTCCCTCGTCGGTGAGTTCCGCATCGATGCAGGCGGTGTAAAGGGTCAGATCAGGGACCTGTTCGCCGAGCAGCTTCAGGCCAGGACTGGCCGTAAGGGCTGTCACCACCCGCAGCCTCCGGCCCTCCACCCCCAGTTCGGCCAGGGCCCTCAGCAGGTGCAGCAGCCGGGCGCCCGTGGCCACCTGATCGATGAACACGAGCACGCCGCAGCGGGGCTCGATCGCCGCGGGCAGTCCATCCACAGCGCCTCGTCCCGAGAGCAGCGGCAGGGCGATGCGGGCCGACGGCAGCACGGCACGGGCCCCATCCCAGAGTCCCAGGCCCGTGCGCAGCAGGGGAAGGGCCAGCAGGGGCACGGAGGTGTCGATCACCTCGCCTTCGGTCTCACCCCGGTCCGTGGAGATGGTCAGGCGCCGGTGGGGCAGCCACTCGCGGATCGCCTCGTAGGTCAGCCAACGGCCCAGCTCCGTCATGGCCGTGCCATAGAGCGGCTGGGGCGTGTGGCGGTCCCGCAGCACGGTGAGCCAGTGGCCGATCAGGGGATGGGGCGGCACCACCACCCGCAGGCTCATCGCCATGGTTGCCATAACTTGAGGCTCCACCGTAGGTCTGCAGCCATGGCCGCTCCCTTTCCGCAGCCCCCAGCACCCCGTCGGCCCTGGCGCCGCTGGCTGTTGGCCTGCGGGCTGGTTCTGGGGTTGCTGCTGGGCTGGCCGACCGCCAGCTTTGCCATCACGGCGCCGGAGCTGCGCGGTCAGCGGGCCCTGCAGGATCTGCAACCGGACATGCACGGCCGGAACCTGCAGCAACAGGAATTTCTCAAGGCCCCCCTGGCGGGATTCGACTTCAGTGCCGCGGATCTGCGCGGTGCGGTGTTCAACGGCAGTGACCTCACTGGGGCCAACCTCGCCGGAGCAGACCTGGGGGACGTGGTGGCCTATGCCACCCGTTTCGATGACAGCGATCTGCGCGGCACGATTCTGCGCAACGGCATGCTGATGCAGAGCCACTTCAAGGGAGCCCAGATCGACGGGGCCGACTTCACCGACGCCGTGCTCGACCTCCCGGAGCAGAAGGCCCTCTGCCAGCGGGCGAGCGGCACCAATCCGCTGACCGGTGTGACCACCCGTGACAGCCTGGCCTGCCGTTGAGCCGGGGCCCCGATACGATCGGGGTCCGGTTCCGGGGGGGATCAGCCTCCGGAGGAAACGGGGAAAGTCCGGCGCAAATCCGGCACTGTCCCGCAGCTGTGAAGAGGGGGATCCGATCCTGCTCCAGTCAGAACGCCCGCCGGACTCCCCCTTCACGGCGCGGACCGTTCCCATGATTTCCGTTCCCTTCTCCTTCCGTCCAGGGCGGCTCGGTGCTGCCCTGGCGTTCAGCCTGCTGGCGGCGATCGTCGGCCTTGGCTTCCCCGCCCAGGCTCACCACCTCGTCGAGGTCAACCAGCTCAGCCCCACCCTGGTCAACGGTCTGCTGAGTGGGCTGGCCCATCCGGTTCTGGGCCTCGACCACCTGGCCTTCCTGCTGGCCCTCTCATTGCTGGGACTGCAGCGCCGGCGCCTGTGGTTGCCAGCCCTGCTGGCCGTGAGTCTGCTGGGCAGCGCGGCCGGCCTGCTGCTGCCGGGCCTGAGCGGGGCCCAGCTGGCGCTGGCCCTCACCCTCGGACTGGAAGCCCTCGTGCTGGTGGGCCACTTGCCGGCCGCCGTGCTGCTGCCGGCCATGGCCCTGCACGGCTACGGCCTCAGTGGCACGGTGCTGGGGTGGACCGTCATGCCGCTGGTCACGTACCTGCTGGGGCTGCTGCTCAGTCAGGGGCTGCTATTGCTGACGGCTCTGGCCCTGCTGCGTCCGCTGGCTGAGCGCCTGCGCCGCCTCGACGCCAGCCGGCACAGGCTGGCCTGGGGACTGGTGGGAGCCGGAGCCATGCTGGCCCTGGCTGCGGAGCTGGGCTGAGATGGGCACGCCAGGGCCTGAGCCCAACCGCGGCCGCCTGCCGGTCACCGTCGTCACCGGTTTTCTCGGGGCCGGCAAGACCACCCTGCTGCGCCATCTGCTGCTGGAGAGCGGCCTGAGACTGGCTGTGCTGGTCAACGAGTTCGGCGAGGTGGGAATCGATGGTGACCTGCTGCGCAGCTGCGGCTTCTGTCCGGAGGACGAACTCGACGGCCGCCTGGTGGAGCTTGCCAATGGTTGCCTCTGCTGCACGGTGCAGGACGACTTCCTGCCCACCATGGAGGCCCTCCTCCAGCGAGGCGACCAGCTCGACGGCATCCTGGTCGAGACCAGTGGGCTGGCCCTGCCGGAGCCCTTGGTGGCCGCATTTCAGTGGCCGGCGATCCGCAGCCGCACCCGCGTCAATGGCGTGGTGACGGTGGTGGATGGGGAGGCGCTGGCGGCCGGCGCGGTGGTCTCCGACCCCACCGCCCTCGAGGCCCAGCGCCTGGCCGACCCCAGTCTCGACCACGCCACAGCGATTGATGCGTTGTTCGCCGATCAGCTGGCCTGCGCTGACCTGGTGCTGGTGAGCCGGGCCGATTGCCTCGAGGCAAGGCAGCTTGAGGAGGTGACGGCACGTGTCACTCCCCTGATCCGGGCTGGCACGGCTGTTCTGCCCACCAGCCGGGGCGTGATTGATCCCGAATTGGTGCTCGGCCTGTCGGGCCACGCCCAGGGCGAGCACCATGCCGACCACCACCACGAGCATGGCCACCATCACGAGCACGAGCACGACCACGTGGCCATGGAATCGCTGGCTCTGCGGATCGAGGGCAGCCTGGAGCGACGGGGGCTGGAGGAGGCCCTCAGGGACTTGATCCGCGTCTTCGGAGTGGTGCGGCTGAAGGGCAGGCTCTGGCAGAGCGGCAAGGCTCGCCCCCTTGAGATCCAGGCCGTTGGGCCCCGGCTGGAGAGCTGGTATGCGGCCACCGCCATGCCACCGGGTGAGCTGCCCTGCCCCCGGCTCGAGCTGGTGCTGCTGGGTTTCGCCCTCCCCGCCAACGCGCTGCGCCTGCGCCTCGAGGGTCTGCTCCCAGCAGCCGGGCAGGCCGGCTGAGCAGGGGTCGATGGGCTGCCAAGATTCAGCAACCCATCCCCTGCCCAGGTGCCAGTCTTCCACGCTCGCGTTCAGGTCTCACTGAGACCTTCGGTGCTCGATCCCGCTGGAGAGGCCACCCGGGCCGCTGCGGCCCGACTCGGGGTCGACGGCATCCAGACACTGCGGATCGGCAAGGCCATCGAACTGGTGCTGGACGCTCCGGATCGGGCCACGGCCCAATCCCAGGTTGAGCTGCTCAGCGATCGGTTGCTGGCCAATCCGGTGAT
>JBEDAU010000287.1:0-6579 GCA_041177605.1 Cyanobacteriota bacterium
TCCGACACCCGCCCCGGCCGGGGGGCGGGTGTCGGAGGACCCGTGGTCGCCCAGATTCACCACATCGGCCAGGGGGCCGATCACCGCCAGCGAGCCCAGTTGCCCCAGGGGCAGCAGCGGCTCAGCGTCGGCCAGGGGGACATTGCGCAGCAGCACGATCGACTGGCGGGCCGCCTCCCTGGCCAGGGCCAGGTGCTCGGGGCAGCGCCGCAGGGCCGTGGGGTAGGCCCCGGCGGGGCGCTGCAGGGAGGGTCGCAGCTGCAGGCGCAGCTGGCGCCGCACCGCGTCATCGATGCGCTCGAACAGCTCCTGCCGCGGCACCGGCCCGTGCGCGATCGCCTCGGCCAGGCAGCCCTGCAGGATCATGCGGAAGGGCATCTCCAGGTCCTGGCCGGCCAGCAGGCCCGCCACGCCATCGCGCAGCCCGAAGATGAAGTCGGTCACCACCAGACCCGCAAAGCCCCAGCGCTGCTTGAGGATCCCGGTGAGCAGCCCGGCATGCTCTCCGCACCACTGGCCGTTCACGCGGTTGTAGGCGCTCATCACCGAGCCGGCGCCCGCCTCCACGCAGGCGCGGAACTGGGGCAGATACAGCTCGTGCAGCACCCGGGGGCTGGCCTGCACATCCACCAGGAAGCGGGAACTGTCGATGGAATTCAGGGCGAAGTGCTTGACGCAGGCGATGGCGTGGCGCTCGATGCCGCGGGTGCAGGCCGCCCCCAGGGCGCCCACATGCACGGGGTCTTCGCCATAGCTCTCCTGGGCGCGGCCCCAGCCGGGGTGGCGCAGCAGGTTCACGCACACGGCGGCCACCCAGTTGGCGCCGAAGCTGCGGGCTTCGCTGGCGATGGCGGCGCCGATGCGTTCCTCCAGGTCGGGATTCCAGCTGGCGCCGCGGGCGATCGGCGCCGGGAAGGTGGTAGCCCCGCCGTGCAGCACCACGCCGCGGGGCCCATCCACAAACTGCAGACCGGTGAGCCCCAGCCGCGGCAGCTGCCCGGCCGGCCAGGGATGGCGATGGGAGGCATCGCGCAGGGCGATGGCGGCCATGCCCGACCAGAAGGGGGTGTTGCCGTGCAGCAACTGGAGCTTCTCAGCCGGGCTCAGCGCGGCCAGCAGCTCCTCAGCGGTCACGGCGGCAGCACCAGCGCCTGGGGTTCGGGGTGCAGGCGGCGGAACACGCGATCGTCGGCCGCCCGCCGGCAGGTGAGCAGGAACAGGGGCATGTCGATGCCGAAGGTCTGCTCAAACAGGGGCACCACGCCGGTGGTCTGGCCCAGGCCGCAGGCCTGAATCGCCCGACCGAGTCCCTGCCGGGGCTGGTCGGTGAGGGCGGCGAACAGCCGGTTGAGGCGGTGCTCCTGCAGGGCCTGGGCGGGAGTCATGCCACGGATCTGGTCGAAGCTGAAATCGAGACAGTCTTCGCTGATTCCGAGTGAATCGGCCAGTTCGGCGATGGCAATCGGATCGCGAAAATGCTGGCCGAAATACCGCAGCGCATCGGCCACGATCCGCATCGGGCTGTCGCACGCCAGCTGGGCTAAGTGGGAATTCCGGCAGGCAAAATGGGCGGGGACCAAACGCATCGCTTCCACAGCATGGACCTGGCTGTTCTCCTGCCTCCATGCTGAGAACGCCACGGCCTGCTGGCGAGGGCCTACGGGAAAAACGGCACACACCGCAAGAAGCAGTGATGCCCTGCAACCTGGCGACTCAAAACAACACAACTCCGGTAAAGCTTTGGTGATCCGGGAGATTGCGGGCGTCCCCAGCGGCTGAGCAGCAGCATGGGGGCGATCATCCGAAGCTCCTGTCGGGTGGTCACGGGAGAAGCAGGCGTCGCTTCGGCGGCGCTTTTTGCTGGCCAGTGAACGCCGTGGCAGCCCCGGATCGACGCCAGTGGCCAAGTTGCTCCCGGGCCAATCGTCGGATCGTCCACCGGCATGGTGTAAGGTTGAAACGATTCAACGAACACTCTTCGGCGGGTTTCTTCCCAGCGCGGCGAGCTCCACAGGCTTTCTTCTCTCAGGCCAGCAACTTCCTTCAGGGCTGTCGACGAATCGGATACAGACGCTTTCAGTTCATTTCATGACCATTTACGTGGGCAACCTCTCCTTCGACGCCGAAGTGGAGGATCTCCAGCACCTGTTTGCTGAATACGGCGATGTGCGCAAGTGCACCCTGCCGCTGGATCGCGACACCGGGCGCAAGCGCGGCTTCGCCTTTGTCGACATGGCCAACGCCAGTGACGAAACCAAGGCGATCGAAGACCTCCAAGACGTGGAGTGGATGGGCCGCAACATCCGCGTCAACAAGGCCGAACCCCGCACCGGCGGTGGTGGCGGCGGCGGTGGCGGCTCCCGCTGGTAGTCCGCCGTCCTGACGGCCGTGAGCCGCCCACCAGGGCGGCTTTTTCATGGGGTGCCGATGCCCCAGACCGATGCCCCAGGCCGTTGGCCCAGGCCGATGCCCCAGGCCGTTGGCCCGGAATCCGTTCCTCGCCGCCAGCCAGGGGCTCAGGCCCGGGAGGTGAGCAGCAGGCCGAGTGCCAGCAGCACGACCATGGCCAGCACGATCGGCACGTCTGCCTGCCCCATCCAGATCCTGCTCAGTACCTCACTCTCCCAGATCACCCCGACCCGGTTGCGGTCCTGCCGCCCAGCCCCATCCGGTCGGCCCCTCGCGGTGAGAATCTGGTTTCATGAGTGCCCCCCTCCCCAGCGATCCGAACCTGGCGGCCTTCGGCTCGAGCCTCACCGCCATCACCCTGGCGGAACTCGGCGACAAGACCTTCTTCATGGCCCTGATCCTGGCGGCTCGCCACCGGGGCCGGGATGTGTTCCTGGGGGCGCTGGCGGCCCTCAGCGCCGTGACCCTGATCTCTCTGGCACTCGGCTACGGCCTGCGGGAGCTCTTGCCCGCCGCCGTGGTGCCCTGGTTGGCGGCGGGACTGTTCCTGGGTTTCGGCCTCAAGCTGTTCAGCGACGCCCAGGGCATGGGCTCTGGGGAGGCCCAGCAGGAAGAGCAGGAAGCGGAGGCCGCCGTGAACCAGGCCGAGCGCCAGGGGCCGATCAGTACTCCCTGGGCTGTGATCTGGGAGGCCTTCGCCCTGGTGTTCGTGGCCGAGCTGGGTGATCGCACCCAGTTCGCCACCGTGTTTCTGGCCACGGCGCCGGCCTTTCCGCTCGGCGGTCTGCTGGGGGGCACCCTGGTGGGCCATGGGCTGGTGACCGGGCTGGCGGTGGGCGCCGGCAAGTGGATCGGCAGCCGGGTGAATGAGCAGCTGCTCTACCGGCTCAGCGGCGGGCTGTTTGTGGCGTTCGGCCTGCTCGCCCTGCGCCAGGCCATCGGCTGAGCTCCGCCGGTGCTCAGCCTGAGCATGGAGCCTGGCTGGGTCGGCCTAGCGCCGCAGGGGCGGCGAGCGTCGGCTCACCGAGGCGCAGAGCCCGATGGCGATCCAGTTCACGAGCATGGCTGAACGGCCGTAGCTCATGAACGGCAGGGGAATGCCGGTGATCGGCCCCAGTCCGATGGTCATGTTGATGTTCACCACTACCTGGAACATCACCATCGCGCCCAGGCCCACCACCACCAGCGATTCGGTGTCGCTTCGAGCGCGACGGGCGATGGCGAGCAGGTGCCAGATCCACGCGGCAAAGCCGATCACCACCAGCACCGAGCCGATGAAGCCGGTCTCCTCACCCAGGGCACTGAAGATGAAATCGGTGTGCTGTTCCGGGATGAAGCGCAGCTTGGTGAGCACGCCATGCATCAGGCCCGTGCCCCACAGCTGCCCGGAGCCGATGCCCACCGTGCTCTGGAGCAGGTGATAGCCGCCCCCCAGGGGATCCTTGTTGGGATCGAGAAACAGGGTGAGGCGATCGCGCTGGTGGGGTTGGAGGAAGTTGTTCCAGAGCCAGGGGGTGGCCAGGGCGAACACCAGCTGCAGGGCCACGCCGAGCACCGGAGCCAGCCGTTTCCAGGGGAGGCTCCGCCATGCCACAACTCCCATGGCCGGGATCCAGGCCACCAGCAGCCACGGCACCACTCCGGCCACGATCGCGCTCACCACCGGCGACAGCAGCAGCAACACCCAGGCCCCAGGCATGCCAGACCAATAGAGCATCACGATCAGGACGGCGGCGAACACCAGCGAGGTGCCCAGGTCGGGCTCCGCCAGGATCAGCAGCCAGGGCAGGGCGATCAGGGCACCGGGACGGATCAGGTCGACCGGTCGCTCCACCGGGTGCCTGGCCAGCACCCCTGCCAGCAGCAGCACCGCCCCCACCTTGGCGAATTCCGACGGCTGCACGTGGAAGCCGGCCACGTTGATCCAGCTCTGGGCGCCGAGCGCACTCACGCCCACCACCCGCACCGCGATCAGGCTGATCACCATGGCCCCGTAGATCGGCCAGCGCCAGCGGGTGATCTGTTTCACGGGGACCCGGGCCAGCATCAGGGCGAGCCCGAAGCCCACCGCCGCCGTGATCCAGTGCTGGTACCAGTCGGCGTAGTCGGCCTGGCGCTGGGTGCTGGCGATCAGGATCCCCGCCAGCAGGATCAGGGCCCAGGGAATGCCCCAGAGCAGCAGATCCACCTCCGCCAGGGGACCCCGCCGCACCCGCTCCCGTCCGCCGAACAGCCTGCTGCGGCGTCTGCCAACCCCGAACATCGTCGTCATCCCGCAGCGAGCCAGCCGTTACGCCTTCCACGGCCCATCGGGGGCAGTCCTGGATGGCCCCCCCGGTCAGGCATCCCGCCGGGCTGACGCGGTGCTGCGGAGCCGAAGCCTGCCCTGGCGCGGACGGCGACCCCGGCGGCGACCCGCGCCTGGCTGCACATGGGGGGAGGACAATGGATCAGAAAAGTCATCCTAGGTGCGGGGCACAGACCAGTTCACGAACCCTGAACTGTCGCGAGCGCTGAACTGTCACAAGCGCTGAACTGTCACAAGCGCTGAACTGTCACGAGCGCTGAAATCCGCCCCCGAAGCCTGCACAAACCAGCCCCAGATCCGCCGGTTGCCGCTCTGCCGGCGGCAGCGCATCGCCCCGGCCAGCCGGGCATCGTCCGTCGCAGAGGGCCATTCCGTTAGATCGGCAACTGCTTGCTGTCCAGTCGACCGTTAAAATCATTTACCCCACGGCAGTCCCTCCGCGATGGAGCGCTTTTTCCTGGAGCTGGACCCGCCGGACGAGGTGATGCGTTCCTGGCCCCACGTGGTGGTGGTGGGGGGTGGCTTCGCCGGGCTGAAGATCTGTCAGGAACTGGCCCGCCAGGAGGTGCGGGTCACCCTGATCGACAAGCGCAATTTCAATCTGTTCCAGCCCCTGCTCTATCAGGTGGCCTCCGGGCTGGTCTCCGCCGCCGATGTGGCCTCGCCCCTGCGCCAGTTGGTGGGCCAGCCCCCCAACATCCAGATTCTGCTGGGGGAGGTGGTTGACATCGACGTGGCAGCCCGCGAGGTGGTGCTCAAGGACCGCCGCTATGGCTACGACCAGCTGGTGGTGGCCACGGGATCGGCCAGCTCCTACTTCGGCCGCGATGAGTGGCGACCGATGGCCCCGCCGATGAAGCTGCTGGAGCACGCCGACGAGATCCGCCGGCGCCTGCTGATGGCCCTCGAGGAGGCTGAACAGAGCCTGGATCCGGAGCGACGTCGGTTCCTGCAGACCGTGGTGGTGGTGGGTGCCGGGCCGGCCGGCTGTGAGTTGGCCGGATCCCTGATCGAGCTGATGCACCGGGCCGTGCGGCTCGATTTCAAGCAGCTCAACCCGGACGACTGCCGGGTGATCCTGGTGGACCTGGTGCCCCGGGTGCTCCCCACCATGGCCGAGCCCCTTTCAGCCGCTGCCGGCAGGTACCTTGAGCGGGCTGGAGTGGACCTGCGCCTGGGCTGCCGGGTGGAGGCGATCGCCCCGGGCCGGGTGCGTCTGGCCAGCGACAGCGGTGAGCTGGAGCTGGATGCCGCCACGATCTGCTGGACTGCGGGGGTGCGCGCCTCCCAGCTGGCCCAGCTGCTGGCCGAGCGCACCGGGTGCGCCTGCGATCGCGGCGGCCGTCTGATGGTGGAGCCCGACTTCTCGATCCCAGGCCACCCGGAGATCCGTGCCGTGGGAGACCTGTGCCATTACTCCCACACCAGCGATGGCAACCCCCTGCCCGGCATGGCGGGGCCGGCCGTGCAGATGGGGGAATGGGTGGCCCGCGACCTCCTGGCCCGGCAGCGCGGTGAGGGGATCGAGCCGTTCCGCTGGCTGGATCTGGGCACGATGGCGGTGATCGGCCCCTGGTACGCCGTCGCCGACCTGGGCGGCTGGCATGTCACCGGATTGCTGGGCTGGATCCTGTGGGCCATCGCCCACCTGGCCTTCATCCCCGACACGGAGAACCGGATCGCGCTGTTCTGCAAGTGGATGTGGCAGATCGCCACCCGCCAGCGCACCGCCCTGCTGATCACCGGTCAGCCCGACCAGCACCTCAGCGTGGCGGCGGGCCTCAGTCCGGCCGATCGCCACGAACCGTCCCTGCACGAACCGTCCCCGCACGACTCCGACCCGCACAGAGCGGAGCGGGAGG
>JBEDAU010000288.1:0-5499 GCA_041177605.1 Cyanobacteriota bacterium
CGGAGAGCTCAGCCCACAGAGCCCTCGAGCTTCAAGGCCAGCAGTTTGTCGGCCTCAGCCGCAAACTCCATCGGCAGCTGGTTGAAGACATCCCGGCAGAAGCCGCTCACCATCATGGAGACGGCCTCTTCAAAGCCGATGCCCCTGCTTTGCAGATAGAAGAGCTGATCCTCAGAAATGCGGCAGGTGCTGGCTTCGTGCTCAATGGCCGCTTCCGGCTGCTGGCAGCGGATATAGGGATAGGTGTTGGCGGCGGCCTGATCGCCGATCAGCATCGAGTCGCACTGGCTGTAGTTTCTGGCCCCCACGGCTCGCGGTCCGATCTGGACCAGGCCCCGATAGCTGTTGCTGGAATGGCCCGCACTGATGCCCTTGCTCACGATCGTGGAGCGGGTGCGGGGACCCACATGGATCATCTTGGTGCCCGTGTCTGCCTGTTGGCGGTTGTTGGTGAGGGCAACCGAGTAAAACTCGCCGACCGAATCAGCACCCTGCAGCACGCAGCTGGGATACTTCCATGTGATGGCAGAGCCTGTCTCCACCTGGGTCCAACTGATCTTGCTGCGATCACCTCGGCAATGGCCGCGCTTGGTGACAAAGTTATAAATACCGCCGACTCCATTTTCATCGCCGGCATACCAGTTCTGAACGGTGGAGTACTTAATTGAGGCATCATCTAGTGCCACCAACTCCACCACAGCCGCATGCAGCTGATTGGTGTCAAACATCGGAGCCGTGCAACCCTCGAGATAACTCACAGAGGCCCCTTCTTCGGCCACGATCAATGTGCGCTCAAACTGACCCGTATCCCCGGAGTTGATACGAAAATAGGTCGAAAGCTCCATCGGACAATCCACACCTTTCGGGACAAAGACAAAGGAGCCATCGCTGAATACAGCGGAATTCAGCGCTGCGAAATAATTGTCATGACTAGCAACTACCGTGCCCAGGTATTTTTCGATCAGCTCAGGATGGTGATGAACCGCTTCGCTGATGGAGCAGAAGATGACTCCATGCTCAGCCAGCTGCTCCTTGAAGGTTGTAGCAATCGACACGCTGTCGAAGACCGCGTCAACCGCAACATTGGACAGGCGCTTCTGCTCACTCAGGGGGATACCGAGTTTGTCGAAGGTCTCCAGCAGCTTGGGATCCACCTCTTCAAGACTGGCCTTCTTGGCCTGCTGCTTGGGAGCCGCGTAATAGATGATGTCCTGGTAATCGATTGGCGGATACCCCAAAGCCGCCCAATCCGGCGACTCCATCTGTTGCCACTGGCGATAAGCCTTCAGACGAAAATCCAGCAAAAACGCGGGCTCCTGCTTCTTGCTGGAAATCAAACGCACAACATCTTCGCTGAGCCCCTTGGGGATCTTCTCGGTTTCAATCTCCGTAACAAAGCCGTATTTGTACGGCTGTGAAACAAGATCCCCAACGGTGGCGGTTGACATGGCAGGCGGGGAAATGGGATGCGGACGTCGAACTCCTAGTGACCAGCGGTGGCCGCCTTGATCTCCTCCATGGAGATGGTCTGTTTGTCGCAGCGGAAGGCGTTGTCTTCGGTGAGGAACAACATGCAGTGGCACTCCTTGCGCTCGCGCATCGGCACGCAGGGGCAGTTCCAGAAGGCCTGGGCCACCTCGGCCTCCTTGTCTTCGTAGTGGCGGCAGGGGCACAGGGCCCCTCCGAGCTCATCCTTGTGGCGGGCCAGGCCCTCGAGCACCACAGCAGTCACCCCGGAATCGCTGCAGAAGTAAGTGCCGGTGCGCTGGGCGTAGGTCTCCGCGAACTTGCGGATGACCTCGAGGCTGTCAGACGTGGACGCCGCGGCGGGGCTGGAGCTGGAGGACGCGCTGGAATCAGACATGACGCGAGGCGGAGACGCGGAGAGCGACGGACAGGATCGGGCCGAAAGAATCGCCGCGATCCAGGGGCCGGCATTCCGAAACCAGATGGTTTCCTTAATGGCCAGCGTAGGGCAGTCGCCCGGTGGGTGTGGTCCCGCTCATTGTGCCGCCCGGCCCCCAATCCCCGAGCGTGCGTGGCATGGTGTGGATGCCCGGTGCAGGCCATGACCTCCAGCCCCAGCCTGAAATCCAGTGTCCAGGGCGGTCGCCTGTCCGCGGCGAAGGAAGCCCCTACCCGGCAGGCAGTCCTGGCCGTGCTGTTGCGCCGCGGCCAGGCGACCGCCGCTGAACTGGCCGATCACGCGGGCATTTCGGTGCAGGCGATGCGACGCCATCTGCGCAGTCTCGAAGAGCAGGGGCTGGTGGAGGCCAGCAGCAGTGGCGAGGGCCCAGGCCGCCCGAGCAACCGCTGGCAGCTCAGCGTCCATGGCCAGGGCCAGTTCCCCGATGGCAGCGAAGACTTCGCGCTTGGGTTGCTCGAATCCATGGCCGACGCCCTGCCGCCCGGCACGGTGCAGGGCTTGCTGGAGCAGCAGGCCCGTGACAAAGCCCGGGCCTACCGCCACCAGCTCGGCCAGGGCAACCTGCAGCAGCGGCTGCAACGGCTGGTGGAGCTGAGGCGGCGCGAGGGCTATGTGGCCGAGTGCAGCGCCGATGGCGATGGCTGGGTGATCCGCGAATTCCATTGCTCCGTGATGCGCATCGCCGAACAGTTCCCCTGTGTCTGCGACCAGGAGCTGCAGCTGCTGCGCCAGACCTTTCCCGACTGTCAGGTGGAGCGGGTTCACTGGCGGCTGCAGGAGGGACACTCCTGCGGCTTCCGGCTGGTGCCCCTGGCCAGCGACTGACCGGATCCACGCCCTGCAGGTGCAGCGATGACTCCCGACGGCAGCGCCAGTGAGGCCCAGGACGGGCCACTCAGCCCCAGCGAGCTGGCCGTGCTGGAGAGCACCCTGCTGCCGGCCCTGGAGCGGCACCACCTGCGGCTCCTGGCCCACGGCCTGCGCACCCTCCAGGCCATCGCCGGCCGCCGCTGCGGGGCCGTCCCCCCAGCCGCGACAATCGCCACGTGGTGCCGCCAACACCCCCGGATCGCCGACGACCCGGCCTTTCAGCTGGCCTTTGCAGCCCAGCTGGACGCCGCCGGGGCCCAACTCGAGGCGCTGGCCGGGGGCCGAGGCTGCGCGCCCCTGGCCCTGACCCTGGAAGATCTGTGCAGCTGGGCCGAGGAGCGGGCCAGGCAACGGCTGGTTTGCTGAGCGCTGGCCGCGGCAGATCCCCTGGCTTGCGATCATCCGTGCAGCCAGGCCCCTCCCGTGAGTCTCCCGATCGCCGATGCGCTCAGCTTCTTCCGGCTCAGCTGCGGCCGCTGGCGTTCCCAGCGCAGCAGCCATCACCTGCTGCATCGGCGGGCTGAGGCCGGGGGCTCCTTCATCGAGGTGGTGGAGCTGGAGGCGGAAGATCCACGCCTGATCGCCATCGCCCAGCTGCACCAGCAGGATCCCGGCCGGCTCGTGGGCGGCTGTCGGGTCACCTGGAGTGGCTCGATGGCCTGGGACAAGGCCGGCGAGGCCCACGAGGGCGAGAGCGTGTTCGGCCTGATCCCGGAGGATGAACGTGGCCGTCGCGGCCTGCTGCTGCGCGATCGCGGCTACGCCGAAACAGCCCCGGTGGCAGGCCATTTCGCGATGGATGAGCGCGATGGCCTGCTGCTCACCACCAGCTACGACACGATGGACAGCCTGGAGCGGTTCAGCTTTGCCGGCCCCGATGTGCGGCTGCGCACCAGCACGGTGCAGGGACTCAGCAACACCGCATCCTTCTGCGTGGAAACCCGCTGCGTGGAAACCCGCTGCGTGGAAACCCGGCTGCAGAGCGGGGTGGGCGCGGCACCGGGCCAGGCCGGCAGCGCCCAGCCAGCGGCAGGGACCCTCTCCATCCTGGGCTGGTGAGCCAGGTCTGGGCTGGTGAGCCAGGCCAGCGGCAATGGTGGCGAACGTTACGGACTGTGAGCCCTGCCGGCGGCGGAGGAAACCAGCTGCAGCCGCACTTCTACGATCCCTCCCGACGGATGCCGTAGTCGCGTGGCCCTGCCCCTCCTGAAATACGCACCCACCACCCAGAACTCCAGGGTGGCCCCCCTGCGGGTGGGTTCGGATGAGGATCCCAAGGCCGTGTCCATGGACAAGGCCATGGATCGCGAAGACCAGAACTTCGTGATTGAGGCGGCCTACCGCCAGATCTTCTTCCACGCCTTCAAGGTCGACCGCGACCGCACGCTGGAGTCCCAGCTGCGTGATGGCCAGATCACAGTGCGCGACTTCATTCGCTCCCTGTGTCTGTCCGACACCTTCACCCGCAGCTTCTACAACCTCAACAGCAACTACAAGGTGGCCCGCCACCTTGTGGAAAAGCTGCTGGGTCGCAAGACCCATGGCAAGTCTGAGGAGATCGCCTGGTCTGCCGTGCTGATGACCCGCGGCGTCAGGGGCATGGTGGATGACATCCTCGATTCCGAGGAGTACCTCAGCGCCTTCGGTTACGACACGGTCCCCTTCCACCGCAACCGGGTCGTGGGCAGCCGGGATCTCGGTGAGACCCCTTTCAACATCACCAGCCCGCGCTACGACGCCTATTACCGCGGCATCCTGGGCTTCCCGCAGGTGGTCTACACCGGCACCGCCAAGGCCATCCCCGAGCGGTCCCGCCAGCGCCGTGGTGGCTTCCCCGAGGACTACCTCCCCTGGGTGCGGACCCTGCCAGCCATGCGGGGTTCCGGTGCAACCGGCAGCGCCGACATCAACTACATGGCCAAGGTGCCTTACCGCAGCCTGGGTCGCTGAGGCCCCAGCGGCGTGGTGGATCAGTCCAACCCGATTCCAGTGGCGGCCTCCGGGCCGCCTTTTTTGTGGGCCGCTCCGGTAGCAACTGCCACAGGGGGCCGTCAGTGGATGCTGACTGCCCGGCGATCGGGCGGCCAACCGATGGGAAAGTCGAGCACACTGATCCCAAACGAAAGGTAACGCTGTGAGCCAGACCCTGAGCTTGTTGGCACGCATGACCCTGAGGCAGCTGCGCCAGGTCGCCAGCGACCTTGGGGTGAGCCTCTACAGCCGTAAATCCAAGGATGAACTGGTCGACGCCATCTCCCGTCGCCAGGTCGAAGCGGCCCCGAGCCTGCAGGCGATCGAGGCGGAGATGGCCCCGGCTTCCCGGCCCCAAGCCGAGACCAGCGTGGTGTTCCTGCCCCGAGACCCCCAGTGGGCCTACGTGTTCTGGGAGATCTCCGACGAGGACCGCGACGAGGCCCTGGCGGCCGGCGCCAGCCAGCTCTGCCTGCGGGTTGCCGACGTCACCGGCCTGCCGAGCGGCGCGGCCCACCCCCATACCTTGCAGGAAGTGGTAGTCGACAGTCACGCCTGCGAGTGGTACCTGCCCGTGCCGCTGAGCGACCGCGATTACCGCGTGGAACTCGGCTACCGCAAGGGCACCGCCGGTGGCTGGATCTCCCTGGCCTTCTCCTCGGTTGCCCGGGTACCGGCCCTGCACCCGAGCGATCAGATTCTCGATCAGTTCGTGCCGTTCTCCCTCGACA
>JBEDAU010000289.1:0-17127 GCA_041177605.1 Cyanobacteriota bacterium
GGCGACACCGTCATCGACGGCGAGCGATCGTCGTGGAAGGGGCACACCCCCACGAATTCGCGCCCCTTCTTTTTGAGCACCACGTGCTCGCCCACCACATCCACGATGTCGGCGCGCTCCTTCACCGCCTCGATCGTGCGGGGGTGCAGGCGCGGCGTGGCAGACAGGGATGGCGCGGAGGGTTGGGGCAACAAGCTGCGCGCGGAGGGCCTGGCGGGCGACGATGGCGCCATGGGCCATTCTGCTGCACACCACCATCCCTGCTGCAACGCCACCGGGGCCACGCTGCAGATGGTGGCCAGCGCCCTCAGCTTCTCGCTGATGGGCGTGTGCGTGAAACAGGTAGCCGGCCGCATTCCCGTGGCCGAGGTGGTGCTGGCCCGAGCCCTGGTGAGCGTGGTGCTCAGCTGGTGGCTGCTGCGCCGCTCCGGCGTGCAGCCCTGGGGGCGGCGACGGGGCCTGCTGATCAGCCGCGGCGTTGTGGGCACCCTGGCCCTGTTCTGCGTCTATGCCGCCATCGGCCAACTGCCCCTGGCGGCCGCCACGGTGGTGCAATATCTCTACCCCACCTTCACCGCCCTGCTGGCCTGGCTGCTGCTGGGGGAGCAGATCGGCCGACGGGTGATCGCCGCCGTGGCGTTGGGCTGGAGCGGGGTGCTGCTGGTGGCCCGGCCTGCCGCCCTGGTCGCAGGCTCTACGGGCCAGCTCGCCCTGCCCCTCGGGCCGGTGCTGGTGGGCCTGGCCGCCGCCCTGTTGACGGCCGTGGCCTACGTGAGCGTGCGGGAGCTGCGCACCAGCGAGCACCCGCTGGTGATCGTGTTCTATTTCCCCCTGGTGGCAGTGCCGATGAGCCTGCCCCTGGTGGCCCTCGATCCGGTGCTGCCCACCCCCACCGAACTGCTGTGGCTGCTGGGGGTGGGGGTGTTCACCCAGCTCGGCCAGGTGTGCCTCACCCGCGGCCTGGTGGCCCTGCCGGCGGCCCGGGCCACGGCGATCAGCTACGTGCAGGTGGTGTTCGCGGCCGGCTGGGGCTGGTTGCTGTTCCAGGAAGCCGTCGACGGCTCCACCGTCGGCGGTGCCGCCCTGGTGCTGCTGGCCACCCTGATCAGCCTCAGCTCTTCAACGGCAGCGGGTCGATCAGCCAGTCGGTCTCGCCCTGCCCCGAACCCCTGAGGGGCCGGGCCAGCCGCCAGCTCTGGCCCCGCTCCCCCCGCTGCAGGTAGAGCTCGAATGGGCTGTCGACCCGGATCGGATCGCCGCTGAGGCGCCAGTCGAACTGGCCCGCCAGCCGCAGCCCTTTGCCGTCGCCGATCGCCACCTGCTCCTGCTCCGCCACCCGCACCCGGCTCACCTCCGGCGTTCCCCCCGCCTCCAGGCGCAGGGCCTGGGCGATCGAGCCCTGGGTGAGCTCGATCTGCAGGGCCAGGGCCGCCAGCAGGGTGGAGCGTGGCGGCTGGCCAACCCCGCCGCAGGCGGCTAGGGGCAGCAGCAGCACCAGGCTCAGGGCCACAGCCAGCAGGCGCCCCAGGCCTGGCCGGCAGGCGCGCGCCAGACGCTGGGCAAAGGGGTGCAGGGCGGGCAGCATGGGGGGCGTTTGGCTGCTCCCATGATCGGCTGGCTGCAAGGGGAACTCGCCGAGCCGTGGCAGCACGACAAGCGCCAGGGACTGCTGCTGATCTGCCAGGGGGTGGGCTACGAGGTGCAGGTGAGCCAGCGCCAGTGGCAGCAGTTGCCAGCGGCCGGGGCGCGCCTCTGCCTGTGGATTCACCACGCCATCCGCGACGACGGCTGGACGCTGTACGGCTTCGGCGAGCGCCATGAGCGCGACCTGTTCCGGGAGCTGGTGGCGGTGAGTGGCGTGGGGCCCCAGATGGCCCTGGGGCTGATGGGGGCGCTGGGGGCCGCCGAGCTGGTGCAGGCCATCGTGCGGGCCGACCTGGGCCGGCTCTGCCAGGCGCCGGGGGTGGGCAAGCGCACCGCCGAGCGGTTGGCGGTGGAGCTGCGCACCCGCCTGGAGCAGCGCTGGCTGGCTGGACCGCAGGCGCTCGCCGGGGCGAGCCTGGCGGGCGCCGGCGTGGGGGCCGGCGAAGGGACCACCCGTGAGCCGGAGCCCGACCTGCCTGCCGCCAGCCTCGATGAGGTGCACCTCACCCTCACGGCCCTGGGGTACGAGCCGCTGGAGATCCGCCGGGCCCTGCAGCGCGCCGCCAGCCGGGGCCTCGGACCCGAAGCCGATGCTGAGGCCTGGATCCGCTCCTGCCTGCAGTGGTTGGGGCAGCAGGCGGCCTGACCACCGGGCTTTAAGGTGATGGCGCTGGCGTGGTGCGTTGGCGCCGACCACCGCTGGCCTTCTGTCGTCTTTTCTCCATCTCTCCATGCCGCTCACCACCAGCAAGAAGCAGGAACTGATCAACACCCACCAAACCCACGGCACCGACACCGGCTCCGTGGAAGTGCAGGTGGCGATGCTGAGTGAGCGGATCAGCCAGCTGACCAGCCATCTGCAGAACAACAAGCACGACTTCTCCTCGCGCCAGGGTCTGCTGAAGATGATCGGCCGCCGCAAGCGCCTGCTGGCCTACCTGCGCGGCATCAGCCAGGAGCGCTACAGCACCCTGATCGCCAAGCTCGGCATCCGCGGCTGATCGGGGCGCCATGGCCGCCAAGGGAAACCAGCCCCGCAAACCCACCAGTGGGCCTAAGTCTCCTGGAGCGAAGGCCGCGGCGGCCCGATCTGCCCGCGCCCCACGCAGCCAACAGGTGATCCCTGAGGCGGTGGCCAACCGGATGGCCCGGCGCATCGCCGTGGCCACCGGTATTCCCACGGTCATGGGCATGGGCGTGTTCATCGGCAGCTACCTGCTGGTGACCCAGCAGATCGCCGACGTGCCCCCGGGCGCCACCTTGGCCGCCTCGGGGGCCTGTTTTCTGTTGGGAGTCGTGGGCCTCAGCTATGGCGTGCTCTCGGCCAGCTGGGAGGCGAAATCTGGCAGCCTGCTGGGCACCGAACAGCTGGGGTTGAACATCGCCCGCCTGCGGGAATCGGTGCGGGCGATGCGCAGCGGCTCAGGCTCAGGCGGCCAGCAGCGATGAGCTGACCCGGGCCCGGAACTCCGCCGATTCCAGCGTGGCGATCGCCGCCTGCGGGTTGTCGACGCAGAACTGGCTGCCCAGCCGCACGAAGCGGGTCTGATCCCCCTGGCGCACCAGGGCCACCACCGGCACCCGGCCACCCGCCTCCTCCTGGGCCGGGCGGTGCCGGTGCAGGCATTCGCGCAGCCGGTGCTGGATGGCGATGTCGGCCGCCTGCTCGGCGGGCAGTTCGACCATCAGCAGCTGCAGGTCATCGATCGAGCGGCAGTCGTCAACGATCAGCTGCACCCGCTCATCGCGCCGATCCACCGACGCCCACACCAGCAGGCGCGCATCCACCATCAGGTGGTCGGCCAGGCGGGCATAGGTCTTGGGAAACACCACCGCCTCGCAGCTGCCGGTGAGATCTTCCAGCTGCAGCACCGCCATCCGGTCGCCCTTGCGGGTGGTGACCTGGCGCAGCTCCGGCACCAGTACCACGGCACTCACCCGGGCCTTGTCGGCCTGCTCCTCCAGCGAGCCGAGGGCGATCGGCGAGAGCAGCTTCACCTGGCGGGCCAGCTGCTTGAGCGGGTGGTCGGAGAGGTAGAAACCCACCAACTCCTTCTCGAGCCGCAACTTTTCGGTGGGGGGATAGTCGGACACCGGCGCCGCCTTCGGAGCCGTGCTGAGGGAGCCCGCCTGGGGTTCGGTCTCGGGGCCGCCACCGAGGCCACCGAGCAGATCCAGCAGGTTGCCCTGGCCGCTGGCCCGGTCCTTGGCCCGGGAGCTGGCCCAGTCGAGCACCAGATCCAGATCGGCCATCAGCTGGGCCCGGTTGGCCTTCGGCTCCAGGGCATCGAGGGCCCCGGAGTGAATCAGCGCCTCCAGGGCACGGCGGTTGAGCTGCTGGCCGGGAATGCGATCACACAGATCCGCCAGGGAGGCAAACGGACCATCGCTACGGCGCACCTCGATCAGCTGACGAATCGCTCCTTCACCGAGGTTGCGCACCGCCGAGAGGCCGAACAGGATCCGATCACCCACAGGGGTGAAGTCAATCCCCGAGGCGTTCACATCCGGCGGCATCACCTCGATGCCCATGGCGTTGCAGTTGGCGATGTAGCGCTGCACCTTGGCCGAATCACCGGCATTCACGGTGAGCAGGGCCGCCATGTAGGCCACTGGGTAGTGGGCCTTGAGGTAGGCGGTCTGATACGTCACCGCGCCGTAGGCGGTGGAGTGGCTCTTGTTGAAGCAATACTCGGCAAACAGCACCATCTGCTCGAACAGGCCTTCGGCGAGCTTGGGATCCACGCCGCGCTCGGTGGCTCCCTTCACAAAGATGCTCTGGTGCTTCTCCATCTCGCTCTTCTTCTTCTTGCCCATCGCCCGCCGCAGCAGGTCGGCCTCCCCGAGGGAATAGCCGGCCAGATCCTGGGCGATCCGCATGATCTGCTCCTGGTACACCATGATCCCGTAGGTCTCCTTCAGGATCGGCTGCAGCTTCTCGTGGGCGAAGTCAATCGCCTCGCGGCCGTGCTTGCGGTTGATGAACTTGGGGATCAGGCCGGCATCGAGCGGACCCGGCCGGTAGAGGGCCAGGATCGAGGAGATGTCTTCGAGCGAGGAGGGCTTGAGATCGCGCACAATCTGGCGCATGCCGCTCGACTCCAGCTGGAAGATACCCTCCAGATCACCGCGGGCCAGCAGGCCGTAGGTGTCGGCATCGTCGAGCGGCAACGCGTCGGGATCCACCGCCTCGCCGGTGCTCTGCTTCACCAGATCGATCGTCTTGTCGATCATGGTGAGGTTCTTCAGGCCCAGAAAATCCATCTTCAGCAGGCCCATCGACTCCACGTCTTCCATGAAGTACTGGGTGATCACCTGGCCATCGTTGTTGCGCTGCAGCGGCACCACCTCATCGAGCGGGTCGGCGGCAATCACCACACCGGCGGCATGCACGCCGAAGGTCTTGTTGGTGCCCTCGATCCGCATCGCCATGTCGACCCAGCGCTTCACCACCGGGTCGTTCTGATATTTCTCGCGGAATTCGGGGGCCGGCGACTCCTCGCCGATCATCTCCTTGAGCTTGGCGGGCTTGCCGCGCACCACGGGGATCAGCTTGGCCAGCCGGTCGGCATCGCCATAGGGGATGTCGAGCACGCGAGCCACATCCTTGAGCACCGCCTTTGAGGTCATTCGGTTGAAGGTGATGATCTGGGCCACCTTGTCTTCGCCATAGCGCTGGGTGACGTAGTCGATCACCTCCCCGCGGCGCTCGATGCAGAAATCGGTGTCAATATCCGGCATCGACTTGCGTTCTGGATTGAGGAACCGCTCAAACAGCAATCCATTGGTCACCGGGTCGATGTTGGTGATCCCCAGGGCATAGGCCACCAGCGATCCCGCCGCCGACCCCCGGCCCGGCCCCACCGGGATGCCGTTGTCACGGGCGAAGCGGATGTAGTCCCACACCACCAGAAAGTAGGTGGGGAAGCCCATCTGCTCCATCACCTGGAGCTCGAAACTGAGCCGCTCGCCGTAGGTGGCGTCAAAAGCGGCCCCCGTCGCCAGCCCCAGCCGCGCCCGGAGCCCCTGCTCGCTCACCTCGCGCAGATAGCTCACTGCCGTGTGCCCGTCGGGAATCGGGAACCGGGGCATCTGGTAGCGGCCGAGGATGTCGTAGTCCTCCACCTTCTCGGCCACCCGGGCGGTGTTGGCCACCGCCCGCTCGATCACATCGCGCTCCAGGTGGTCGCCGAAGAGCTGCAGCATCTCGGCCTCGCTCTTGATGTATTCGGTGCCCGTGTAGCGCAGGCGCTTCTCGTCGCTGATCAGCTTGCCGGTGAGCACGCACAACAGGGCGTCGTGGGCCTCCACGTCGCCCACACTCAGGTAGTGGGCGTCGTTGGTGGCGATCAGCTCGATCCCCAGCTCGGCACCGATCTCTGCGATGCCCGTGTTGACGATGCGATCTTCGATGCCGCCGTGGTCCTGGATCTCCAGGTAGAAATCGCTGCCGAACACCCGCTGGTACCAGCGCGCCACCTCCCGGGCCGCATCGGGCCGACCCCGCAGGATGGCCTGGGGAATCTCACCGCCCAGGCAGGCGGTGGCCACGATCAGCCCCTCGCTGTGGGCCTCCAGGGTGGCTTTGTCGATGCAGGCGCGCGCAAAGATGCCGCGACCCCGCATGCCACGCAGGTGGCTGATGCTGGTGAGCTTCACCAGATTGCGGTAGCCCACCGCGTTCTTGGCCAGCACCACCAGGTGATAACGCCGCTCCTTCTTAGGCGGATTGGGATCATCCAACGAGCCGTTGATGACATACATCTCGTTGCCGATGATCGGCTTGATGCCCGCCTGCTTGCAGAGCTTCAGCAGCTCGATGGCGCCATACATGACGCCGTGGTCGGTGAGGGCCAGGGCCGGCATGCCCAGCTCCACCGCCCGCTCCACCATCGCCGGCAGCTGACTGGCCCCGTCGAGGAGGCTGTAGTCGCTGTGGTTGTGGAGCGGAACGAAAGCCACAGGTAGCGGCAGATTGGCCCTCACCTTAGGCGCCGCACCCCAGATCTGGTGCCCTGCCCACCGGGCGCCCGGCCCTGGGGCTCAGGGCACCAGCGCCGCCGGCGGCCGGGCCGCCATCACCTGGGCCGCCTGCTCGTAGTGGTGCGCCACCTGCAGCAGCCGCTCCTCCTGCAGCACGGCGGTGATCAGCTGCACGCCGATCGGCAGACCCTGCCGATCGAAGCCGCAGGGCACCGAGATCGCCGGCAGGCCGGCCATGTTGGCGGGGATCGTGAGCAGGTCGGCCAGGTACATGGCGAGGGGATCCTCGCTGTGGGCCCCGAAGCGGAAGGCGGTGGTGGGGGAGGTGGGCGTCAGCAGCACGTCCACCGTCTCGAAGGCCCGGTCGAAGTCGCGCCGTATGAGTGTGCGCACCTGCTGGGCCTTCTTGTAGTACGCGTCCACGTAGCCCGCCGAGAGGGCGTAGGTGCCGATCAGGATGCGGCGCTGCACCTCGTCGCCGAAGCCCTCGGCCCGGCTGCGGGCGGTCATCTCCGCCAGGCTGGCGGCACCCTCGGCCCGGTGGCCGTATTTCACCCCGTCGTAGCGGGCCAGGTTGGCGCTCGCCTCCGAGGGGGCGATCACGTAGTAGGTGGCGATGCCGTCGTTGAACCGGGGGCAGCTCACCTCCACCAGCTCGCAGCCCAGGGCCTGGAGCTGCTCGGCAGCGGCCATCACCGAGGCCTTCACCTCGGGGTCGAGCCCCTCGGCCTCAAAGCACTCGCGCACGATCCCCACCCGCAGGCCCGCCACCGGCTGCTGCAGCGCGGCGCGGTAGTCGGGCACGGGGGCCTTCAGGCAGGTGGAGTCGCGCGGGTCGGCACCGGCGATCACCTGCAGCAGCTCGGCCGCATCGGCCACCGAGGTGGTGAACGGACCCACCTGGTCGAGGGAACTGGCGAAGGCCACCAGGCCCCAGCGGCTGACGCGGCCGTAGGTGGGCTTGAGCCCCACCACGCCGCAGAAGCTGGCGGGCTGGCGGATCGAGCCGCCGGTGTCGGAGCCCAGCGAACCGATGCACTCACCGGCGGCCACGGCCGCCGCGCTGCCGCCGGAGCTGCCACCCGGCACCCGCTCGGGGTCCCAGGGGTTGCGGCTGGGGCCGAAATAGGAGGTCTCGGTGGAGCTGCCCATGGCGAACTCGTCGAGGTTGGTCTTGCCCAGCAGCACGGCGCCGGCGCGCCACAGCCGCTCGGTGACCGTGCTCTCGTAGGGCGGCACGAAGCTCTCCAGCATGCGGCTGGAGCAGGTGGTGCGAATCCCCTGGGTGCAGAGGTTGTCCTTGATCGACAGGGGGACCCCCGCCAGGGGCGGCAGGGGCTCACCGGCGGCTCGGGCCGCGTCGATCCGGTCGGCATCGGCACGGGCCCGCTCAGCAGTCACCTCCAGAAAGGCGTGAACGGTGGTGTCCACCGCCTCGATCCGGGCCAGGTGATGGTCCGTGAGCTCCCGGGCGGATACCTCCCCGCGCTCCAGTTGCCCCCGCCAATCGGCGATCCCCATCCACCTGCGTGCCAGCTGGCCTGGACGCTATCAGCCGGGCTCGGTGAACGGCTCGCCGCGGCGAGCACGCAGCAGCTTGTGCTCCAGGGAGCCCGGCGCCTCGCTCTGCAGGTCGGCCAGGAAGGCGGGCAGGTCAGCTTCGAGGCTGCGGCGCCGGGTGTAGGGCCCGAACCAGTAGATGCAGTCGGGGGAGCGGGACTCCACCCGCGCCCACCAGGCCACCCCGAGGACGTTGGCGGCACTGCGCACGAGCCACGGCAACGGGTTCATGGGGTGGAGTCCTGCGTCAGGCCCATTGTGCCCGCCGCGGCGCCGCTGGCCGGATCTGCAACAGGGAACGCTGAGACGGCAGGGTCGGTGCTGGCCGCGTCCGGGGCGGTGGTGGTGAGCTGGAGCCGCTGGATCCGCGGGGCCGGCTGGCCGCCCTTGAGGTCCTTCATCCAGCCGCGGCGCGCCACCTCGTAGAGCACCATGGCCGTGGCCACCGAGGCGTTGAGGCTGGGCGTGGCCCCCCGCAGGGGGATGCTGACCAGCTGGTCGCAGTGCTTGCGGGTCAGCATCGAGAGTCCGTCGCCCTCCGAGCCGGTCACGATCACCAGGGGACCGTCGAGATCGGCCTCCGCCAGGCTGACGCTGCCCTCGGCCGCCAGGCCCACCAGCCGGTAGCCCTCGTCCTTGAGCGCCTCGAGGGCGCGGTTGAGGTTCACCACCCGGGCCACGGGGAGATGCTCCAGGGCCCCGGCCGCCACCTTGGCCACCGAGCCGGTGAGACCGGCGCTGCGCCGCTGGGGCAGCACCAGGCCATGGGCCCCCAGGGCCTCGGCGCTGCGGGCGATGGCCCCCAGGTTGTGGGGGTCGGTGATGCCGTCGAGGGCCATCAGCAGCGGCGGCTCATCCAGTTGGCGGCAGGCCTCGATCAGGCTGACCAGATCGAGGGTGTCGGCCGCTGCGGGCTGCAGCACGATTCCCTGGTGCACCGCTCCGCCGGTGAGCTGGCCCAACCGCGCCCAGGTCACCTCCTCCACCAGCACGCCGGCGGCCTTGGCCTCCCGGAGGCCCTGCAGAAACTTGGGGCTGAAGCGCAACTCCGGGGTGCACCAGATGCGATGGATCGGCCGGCCGCTCTCCAGGGCGGCGGCGGCGGCATGGCGGCCCCAGATCAGTTCACTGGGCTGGTCGTCACCCTGGGGCTCGCCGTGGCGCTCAGCGCCGGAGAGACCCAGATCGGCCGCGGGACCGGGCCGATCCCGATCCACCACCAGCGGAGCCGCAGCGCGGGCGCGGTAGTCGCCAAAGCGGCCCCGCTCACCGCCCCGCAGGGGTCCACGGTCGCGGCGAGGGGGTTGATCGCCCCAGCTGCTGCGGCCCTCGCCGCTGCGGCGGGCGGTGGTGGCACGGAACGGGGCGCGCGGGCGCTCGCCGTCGGAGCGGCGCGGCTTGAAGCGGGGTGCGTCGGAGCGATCGCGGGACCCCCAGCTGTCGTCGGAGCGGCCGGAGGCCCCGCGCTCACCGCGCCGCTCAGGTCCACGGTCCGGTCCCCGGTCAGGGCCGCGCTCACCGCGACGGTCGAAGGAACGCTCGCCGCGCTCAGCGAAGCGACCGCCCGGACGGTCGCCGCGACGCTCGAAGCTGCGGCGCTCGCCCCGGTCGCCGCGGTCGCTCCGCTCGCCGTCGCGATCGCCACCCCGGTCAGCGAAGCGGTCCCCGCCCCGGCCGCCATCGCTGCCGAAACGGCTGCCGCGGGGGGCGGGGCGCGCTGGTCCCCGGCCCCCTGTGCCCGTCCGCTTGGGGGGACGGCGTTCAAATCGAGGGGCCATGGGCTGCTGCTTATGGATCGTTCTCCTCCAAGTGATCTAGCAGCTCGACCAACCGGGCCGGATCGTGCAGGAACAGCCAGCCGAGCAGGGTCTCGAATCCGGTGGCCTGGCCGTAGGCGGCGGCATCGCCGCGGCGCGGGCCGCGGCCGGCCCGGTTGCGCCCCCGCCGCACCCAGTCGAGCTCGTGCTCCTGCAGCAGCGGCTCCAGCCGCCGCAGGGCCTGGGCCTGGGCATCGGCGCGCACCTCAGCCACCACCTGGCGGTGCAGGGATTCGGCGCGGCCGGGCCTGCGGCAGTGGCGCAGGCGCTGGTGCAGCTCCCACACGCCATCGCCCAGCCAGGCGAGCTGCAGGGGCCCCAGCGGCCCGCTGGGGGGGGCGGACTGCAGCCCCGCCAGCCAGGCGGTGGGGCCGGGATCGGCCGTGGTGGTGGCTGCTGGCGCCGGCGTGGCGGCCGGCTCAGGCGGCAAGGCTGCCCAGGGCTGATTCCAGGTCGGGCTGCAGGTGCAGGAACTCCTCCAGGCGCACCAGCTTCACGGTCTGGATCACGCGGGCATTGCCCACCACCACGAACTGCTGGCGTTCACCGTTGCAGAGCTTGGCCAGTTGCACCAGGGCACCGAGGCCCGAGGAATCGATGAAATCGATGTGGGTGAGATCCACAACCACCGGCTGGGAGGCGCTGCGGTGACTGGCGATGAACTCGCCGAACTGCTTGTCGGAGAAGGCGTCGAGTTGGCCGGTGAAGTGAAACACCTGGCAGTGGGGCTTCTGCTCGAAGCCCCCCCTCAGCGACACGGTCAAGCGCTGCAGGTCGGTAATGGCTCGTGCTCCCGATCACCTCAGGCGCGCAGTGTAGGGAGCCCGCTGTGGAATGCAGCACTCGCAACAAAACCGGCACAGCTTCTGTGCCGCAGGCGCTGCCGTGGGGCAAGCGCCGGCCTCAGGCGCCGCGGCGCGCCGCCATCAGGGCGGCGAAGCGGCCGAAGTGGTGGTCGGCGTCGTGGGGGCCGGGGCTGGCCTCCGGGTGGTACTGCACCCCGAACACCGGCTGCTGGCGCATGGCCATCGCCGCCACCGTGCGGTCGTTGAGGTTGAGGTGGGTCACCTCGACCCGGTCGGCCGGCAGCGAGTCGGCATCGATCGCGAAGCCGTGGTTCTGGCTGGTGATCTCCACTTCCCCCGGACTGCCACAGGGGTGGTTGAGGCCGCGGTGGCCGTAGCCCAGCTTGAAGGTGCGGCCGCCCATGGCCAGCCCCAGGATCTGGTGGCCCAGGCAGATGCCGAACACGGGCAGGTCGGCCTGCTGCAGCAGCCCCTCGGCCAGGCGGATGCCGCTGCGCACCGCCGCCGGGTCGCCGGGCCCGTTGGAGAGAAACACCCCCTCAGGGTGATGGCTGAGCACCTGCTCGAGGCTGGCGTCGGCCGGCAGCACGGTGACGCTGCAGCCATGGGCCACCAGCCGCTCGAGGATGGCGCGCTTGATGCCGAAGTCGATCGCCACCACCCGGTAAGGGGTGGCGGGGCGGGACTGCAGGCGGGCATCGAAGGCGGCGCCGCAGGGCTGATCCCACTGGTAGGGCTCGGCGGTGCTCACCTGGGCCGCCAGGTTGAGGCCCTCCATCGAGGGGGCCGAGCGCACCTGCTCCAGCAGCTGCTGGGGGCTGGTGCCGTCGCTGCTGATGGCGCCGTTGATGGCACCGCCCTCACGCAGGTGGCGCACCAGGGCGCGGGTGTCGACGCCGCGGATGCCCACCACGCCGTGCTGGCGCAGCCAGCCCTCCAGCTCCCCCTCGGCCCGCCAGTTGCTGGCGCAGGGCGCCAGCTGGCGGGCGATCACGCCCCGCACGTGGGGCCGGTCGGCCTCCTGGTCGTGGAGGTTCACGCCGGTGTTGCCCAGCTCCGGGTAGGTGAAGGTCACCAGCTGCCCGGCGTAGCTGGGATCGGTCATCACCTCCTGGTACCCGGTCATGCCGGTGTTGAACACCACCTCCCCCAGGGCCGTGCCGGTGGCTCCGAAGGCCTGGCCACGCAGCACGGTGCCATCGGCCAGCACCAGGACAGCCGCAGGCACCACAGCCGGAGAGGAGGGCTCAGTCAAGAACGGTTGCACGCTGTCGCAATCATCCCGCAGCGGGTTGCGGCAGGGCCTGGCGCAGCTGCTCCAGCCGCTGCCAGCCCAGGCCCGCCGCCAGCGCGGCCCGGGCACTGTCGAGCCCCTCGGCGATGCTGCCGGCCCGCTCCGCGGCCCAGAGCACCAGGGCGGTGTTGAGGGCCACCACATCCCGCTGGGCCGGGGTCCCGCGGCCCTGCAGCACGGCCTCCAGGATTGCGGCATTGGTGGCCAGGTCGCCGCCGGCCAGGGCGCTGATCGGCGCCTCGGCCAGGCCCAGGGAGCCGGGCTCCAGCCGATCGGCCCGCACCGAGCCCTGCTCCACCAGCCGCAACGCGCTCGGGCCGGCCAGGGAGGCCTCATCCAGCCCGCCGGCGCCGTGCACCACCAGGCCGCGGCGCAGCCCCAGCCGGGCCAGGGCGTCGGCCATCGGATCGAGCAGGTCCGCCCGGGCCACCCCCAGCACCTGGGCCTCGGGGCCGAGCGGATTCACCAGCGGCCCCAGCAGGTTGAACACGGTGCGCACCCCGAGGCTGCGGCGCAGGGGCGCCAGCCCCACCAGGGCCGGATGCCAGCCCGGCGCGAAGAGAAAGGTGAGCCCGGCCTGGGGCAGGGCGGCCACCACCTGATCGGGCGGTGCCTGCAGGTGAACCCCCAGGGCCTCGAGCACGTCGGCAGAACCCACCTTGCCGCTGGCACTGCGGTTGCCGTGCTTGGCGACCGTGGCCCCGCAGGCGGCCGCCACGAAGGCCACAGCCGTGGAGATGTTGAAGCTGTCGGCCCCATCGCCACCGGTGCCGCAGGTGTCGACCAGGGCCATGGCCGGCCGCGGACCGGGCAGGGTGGTGGCCTGGCGCAGCACGGTGGCCATCGCCGCCAGTTCCTCGCCGCTCACCCCCTTGGCCCGCAGGGCGGCCAGCAGGGCGCCGGTGAGCACGGGCTCGATCTCGCCGGCCAGCCAGCCCCGCATCAGCCCTTCAGCCTGCTCGGCCGTGAGCGAAAGGCCCGCCAGCAGCTGCTCCAGCAGGGCCGGCCAGGAGGGGGAAGATGCCATGGGAAGGTGCCGGGTGAGGGGAGGCTGCAGGCCGGCCATGATCCCGCCGGAATGGCTGCCGCCGCAGGACTCTGGCCAGAAAAAAGCCCGGGTGCAGAGCACGCCGGGCCGGGTGATGGGGACCATTCCACTATCACCCGAAGAGGGGACTCTTGGCGATGCCCCCGCCCGATTGCCGGATCGGCTGGCCGGTTCGGGCCCCGCTCAGCCGTCCTGGTCGGCCGTGTCGAAGCCGGATCCCACCGCCTCGGCGGCCGGGGCGGCCCCGGCTGGGGCGGGCCGGAACCCCGCCGCCCAGATTGCCCGGGTGCGGGCCTGCAGCTGGTCGCGGTCCATCCCCCAGAGCCGCAGCACCCGGGCCAGGTCGTCCTGCAGATCGGTGGCGCCGGGAAACCCCTGGTAGCGCATCAGCAACCGGGCCGCATCGACCAGATGCTCGTCTGCGGGGGTGGTCACCGCCAGCAACCGATCCACCACGTCGCGATCGAGGGCATGGAGGGGATGGGCCTGCTCCTGCTCGCGCATCGACACCGCCGGGGGGATGGGGGTTTCAGCTTGGCCGAGCCCGCAGACCGCTGCCTAGGTTGGGCCGATCCCGACCGCCCGGTGTGGCCGCATTCAGAGTTGATCTGATCCGCCGTTACCTGCGGCCCCACCGCAAGGTCGTGCTGCAGGGTGCGGCCGCCCTGGTGGTGGTGAACCTGCTGAGCGTCACCATCCCGCTGCTGGTGCGGCGGGTGATCGACGACCTGCAGGACGGCTTCGCCCTGGGCGACGTGCTCGGCCAGGCAGCGCTGATCGTGGCCCTGGCCACCGTGATGGGCGGCGTGCGGCTGCTCTCGCGCCTGCTGGTGTTCGGCGTGGGGCGGCAGGTGGAGGCCGACCTCAAGCAGCAGATCTTCGACCACCTGCTGACGCAGGAGCCGGGCTGGGTGCAGACCACCGGCAGCGGCGAGGTGATCAGCCGCGCCACCAGTGACGTGGAGAACGTGCGGCGGCTGCTGGGTTTCGCCGTGCTCAGCCTCACCAACACCGCCCTGGCCTACGCCCTCACCTTGCCGGCGATGCTGGCGATCGACCCCTGGCTCAGCCTGGCGGCGATCGGCCTTTACCCGCTGATGCTCAGCGTGGTGCGGCTGTTCGGCGGGCGGATGATGCGCCAGCAGCGGCGCCAGCAGGAGGCCCTCGCCTCCCTCTCCGACCTGATCCAGGAGGACCTCTCCGGCATCAGCGCCATCAAGATCTACGGCCAGGAGAGCACCGAGCAGACCGCCTTTGCCGGCCGCAACCGGCTCTACCGGGATGCGGCCCTGGGGCTGGCCCGCACCCGCAGCACCCTGTTCCCCCTGCTGGAGGGCATCTCCTCGGTGAGCCTGCTGCTGCTGCTCGCCCTCGGCAGCGGCCAGCTGGCGAGCGGGCGGCTCAGCATCGGTGACCTGGTGGCCCTGATCCTCTATGTGGAGCGCCTGGTCTTCCCCACCGCGCTGCTGGGCTTCACCCTCAACACCTTCCAGACCGGCCAGGTGAGCCTGGAGCGGATCGAGGAGTTGCTGCGGCGCCGCCCCCTGATCGTGTCGCCGGCTGAGCCGCTGGCCCCCGCCAGCCCCAGCCGGGGCGCCATCGAGGCCCGCGGCCTCACCATCCGCTATCCCGATGCCCCCCGGCCGGCGCTGGTGGACGTGAGCTTCCGCGTGGCGCCGGGCGAACTGGTGGCAGTGGTGGGGCCGGTGGGCTGCGGCAAGACCACCCTGGCCCGGGCCCTCGGCCGCATGGTGGAGGTGGAGCCGGGCCAGCTCTGGCTCGACGGCATCGACATCACCCGCCTGGCCCTGGACCAGCTGCGTCAGCGGGTGGCGCTGGTGCCGCAGGAGGGATTCCTGTTCACGGCGTCGCTGGCCGACAACCTGCGCTATGGGGATCCGGGTGCGTCCCTGGATCGGGTGGAGCAGAGCGCCCGGGAAGCGCGGCTGGAGGCCGATGTGAAGGGCTTCCCGGATGGCTATCAGACCCTGGTGGGGGAGCGCGGCATCACCCTCAGCGGCGGGCAGCGGCAGCGCACCGCCCTGGGCCGGGCCCTGCTGGTGGAGGCGCCGCTGCTGGTGCTCGACGATGCCCTCGCCAGCGTCGACAACAACACGGCGGCGGAGATCCTGCGCAACGTGCGCCAGCAGCAGAACCGCACGATCCTGATGATCAGTCACCAGCTCTCGGCGGCGGCGGCCTGCGACCGGGTGCTGGTGCTCGAAGACGGCCGGCTGGTGCAGGAGGGCCCCCACAGCCTGCTGCTGGAGCAGCCCGGCACCTACCGACGCCTGTGGGAACGGCAGCAGGCGGCCGAGCAGCTGCAGGCCGCCGGCAGCGGCTGAGCCCACCGCCGGCCGGTCACTGGCCGACATGCCGGTCAACAGCGCCAGTCAACAGATGTTGAGCAACCACCCGCGCCGGCGACGCCCTCGCTTACCTGAATCCACGCCTCAGCCCCCTGTGCCATGGATTCCTCCAACGTGACCTACCGGTTGCGCTGCACCCTCAGTTTCGGTGACATCTACGGCCAGATCCTGATCTGGATGGTGGTCATCTTTGTGAGCCTGGCGGCGGGCATGGCGCTGATGGGGACCAGTCGCCCCCTGTTCGCCCTGGTGGGGGTGGGCCTGATCCTGGTGCTGTCGCTGCCGTTCCTGCTGTTCGCCTTCACCACCACCCTGTTCAACCACCTGGCCCTGGAGCCCGATCGCGGCAGTTGAGAGCCTGCCTAGGCTTGGCGACCACGACGCGATCCCACCGTGTTTCAGGCCCTGTTCCCGCAGGCCCAGGCCGCTGCCGGCACCCATGCGGTGCTCGGCACCCCGATCACGGCGCCTCCGGCGGCGGCCGAGGCCGAGGTCCTGTTCGGCTGCGGCTGCTTCTGGGGGGCTGAGAAGGGCTTCTGGCGGCTACCCGGCGTGGTGACCACAGCAGTGGGCTATGCCGGCGGCCAGCAGGCCAATCCCACCTACCAGCAGGTGTGCTCCGGGCGCACCGGCCACGCCGAAGTGGTGCGGGTGGTGTGGGACACCCGCCGGATTGGCTTCAGCGATCTGCTGAAGCTGTTCTGGGAGTTCCACGACCCCACCCAGGGCGACCGCCAGGGCAACGACAGGGGCAGCCAGTACCGCTCCGCCATCTACGTGGCCGATCCGGCCCTGCTGCAGCTGGCCGAGGCCAGCCGCGACGCCTACCAGCAGCTGCTGGCAGCGGCGGGCTATGGAGCGATCACCACCGAGATCCGCGCCGACCAGCGCTTCTGGCCGGCGGAGCCCTATCACCAGCAGTATTTGGCCAAGCCGGGCAGCCGCCCCTACTGCTCCGCCCAGCCCAGTGGCCAGCGGCTGGGGGCTTTTCCGGGAGCTGACTACCGCCTGGATCCCCGGGTCTGGGACTTCTACGACTGGTCGGTGAGCCACTGCGTGCTGCGCGGCGACAACGCCCCAATCCAGCTGACGCCCGTGGCCGCCTCGCCCCAGTCCGCCACCCCCTGAGCGCAATGGGTCCCGTGCTGTCGCTGCTGGCCGGAGCGGCCCTGGCCGCCGGCTCCCCCTGGTGGGAGGACTACACCACCCAGGAGACCTTTCTCTGCCCCGACCGGGGCCGGGTGGTGCTGGAGCGCAACGAGGCCCAGGCCTCGCTCACCACCGGGCGCTACCGCTCCACCCTGTTTCGCGACCCCAGCGTCAGCGACGCCCTGCGCTATCGCAACGACTGGATGACCGTGAGCCTGCGCGGCGACGTGCTGACGATGGAGCGCCTGCCCAGCCGGGTCGACTGCCTGCGCACCGAGCAGGTGTGAGGCGGCGGCAGCCATGAAACGGGAACACACGCCATGACCCCCCTGCCCGACCGCGTGGTGATCACGGCCCTGCTGGCCACCGTGGGCGTCTGCTTCGCCCTGGTGTTCTGGTTTGTGCGGCTGCAGCCGAGCCAGGAGCTGCCGCTGCAGTGGCGCCAGGGCCCCTCCGC
>JBEDAU010000290.1:0-9777 GCA_041177605.1 Cyanobacteriota bacterium
CAGCAGATCCACCCAGAGATCCGGCTGCTCGTAGAGGCGGAGGCCCACCAGGGGCAGGTGGGGGGCCAGGCGGATCCAGATGGCGCGGCAGAGGGCCTCGGTGGTGGGCAGGCAGCCTTCCGGACGGCTGAGATCGAAGTCTGGCCAGGCCTCGTTGAGAAACCGGAAGTTGAGCTGGTCGGTCACCTCGGCACGGATGGCGTGCTTCACCTCCGAGAGGTTGAGCACCATGCCGTCGGCGTCGAGCGGCCCGCCCATCGCCACGATCAGCTCGTAGTTGTGGCCGTGTCCCGGAGCCAGGGCGCAGGGGCCGAAGCGGGCGCGGTTGTCGTCGTCGCTGAGCTCGGGCAGCCAGTAGCGGTGGCTGGCACTGAAGGTGGCCCGGCGGGTGATCACACAGGGGCGACCCTGGCCATGGGTGCCGGTTCCGTGGGTGCCGGCGGGCAGGGAGCCCACCGTGCCGAGAGGAGCTGCGGCGCTTGCCGTCATCGCCGGAGTCCGGGGAGTTCCATCCTAGGAATGGGCCCACTGGCCTGTAGAACCCGCCGTGACGGCCTCCCCTTCCCATGCCCAGCTGGCCCGCCGCCTGGAGGGCCTGAACGTGTACCTGGTGGGGATGATGGGCACCGGCAAGAGCGCCGTGGGCCGCCCCCTGGCCGAGGCCCTCGGCTACCGCTTCATCGATGCCGACACGGTGCTGGAGCAGGCGGCCGGGCGGGCCATCCCCGAGATCTTCGCCAGTGAAGGGGAGGCGGGTTTCCGGGCCCTGGAAACGGCGGTGCTGGGCCAGATCAGCGGTTGGCATTCCCTGGTGGTGGCCACCGGCGGCGGCGCCGTCACCCGCCCGGAAAACTGGGGCCACATGCAACAGGGCGTGGTGGTGTGGCTGGATGCGCCGGCTGAGCTGCTGCTGCAGCGACTGGCGGCAGACCCCACACCGCGGCCGCTGATGCAAGCTGCCGACCCGGGTGACCGGCTGGCCACGCTGCTGGCCGAGCGACGCCCCCTCTACGCCCAGGCCGATCTGACGATCCACCAGGCCGGAGAATCCCCCGAGCGGGTGGCGGCCAGCGTGCTGGCCGGCCTGCCGGCCCTGCTGAAGGAACGCCCCCAGGCACCGGCCCAACCGGTGAGGCTCCAGACCGAGGAGGGAACGATCACCCAGTCGCTGAACTGAGGGCCCCTCGGACAGAGCGGCCCTCAGCTCCCGGGCGGCTCCAGCCGCACCGCGAACCACTGCACGGCCCGGCCAGGCTCCAGCTCCAGTTCACAGGCCGTATCGAGCAGGCGCTCGGCCTGGAGGTGCACGTCGCCCAGGTTGCCGAGATCGGCCGGTGGCTGGGGGAGGGCTGCCAGCTGGCCCGCCAGCCAGGTGCGGGTTTCGGCCGCGGTGAGGATGCGCTCGGCGCCGCCGGGCTCCAGCACCACGTAATGATCGAGTTCCCGCAGCAGGGGATCGGACATGGGCCGGCCACCTCGTCAAACCGTCCTGATCCCCACCATCCTGGCGCTGCTGCTGGGCCTGTGGCTGCTGCCCCAACCGGCGGCAGCCAGCCCGGGCTCCAGTGCCCTGGAGCGGCGGCAGCAGCAGTGGCCGGAGTGGCGCCTGCCAGCCCCCCTGGCCCGGCCGGGCAGACAGGACCTGATCTATCCAGACTGGTTTGCGGGCGACTGGCAGGTCAGCAGCAGCGACGGCAGCAGCTATGCCGTGCGCTTCCTGCGCCGCCCCGATGGCGCGGTCGTCGGCGATCGGGCCTTCAACGCCAGGTCGGTGGGGCAGGCCCTGCTGGGCCCCGGCCTACTGCGGGTGGCCAATGATCCCGCCAACCCCAACCGTCAGATCGCCGTCCTGGCCGGAGATCAACAGCTGGAATCCACGGTGATCGGCAGGCGCAGCGAACAGCCCGGCCCCGACAGCTTCATGGCCGATGAACTGGCGCTGCAGGTGCTGCATCGCCCCGGTGCTCCCCGGGTGAGCCAGGTGGAGACCCTCAGCCGCTATGCCCGCCAGGCCGACGGCTCGATCCAGGCCGAGCAGTGGCAGGCCAGTTTTGATGCACCCGGTGCCGGATCCCCACTGAACCCGGCGCCCCGCAGCAGCGACCGCTTCAGGCTGCAGCTGGAGCCGGGGCCGGCCCCAGCCGTTGCAGCAGCTGGTCACGCCAGCTGAACAGGGGCTCCAGCAGGGGGTTGTCGGCGATCCCTGGCACACCCCGGCCCGCCAGGGGCACGCCACTGCTGGCAGGGAATTTCAGCAGGGACAGCTGGGCCGCCACCGCCAGGTCGGCCAGGCTGAGGGCAGGCCCCACGAGGAAGGGGCCGGCAGAGGCCAGCACGGCCAGCTGCTCCAACTGGGTCTGGAGCTGGTCCTGATCCCGCGAGCCCAGCAGCCCGTCAAACGCCTCCCCAAGCCCACCCAGCACACCGCCCGGCAGACCACCCACCAGCTGGCGCAGCGGTGCCGGCGTGGCCTCGGGCAACAGGGCCACCCGCAGCACCGGATCGGCACCGGCGGCCTGCAGCAGGGCCTGGCGGCAGCGGCAGGCCAGGGCCGTGTCGGCCCAGTCTTCGAGCAACAGCACCCGGGCGCGGAGCTGGGGATCACGGGGCAGCAGGGCCGGCTCGGGGTGCCGGCGCTCCAGGTGCAGCGCAATGGCGGTGGAGTCGGCCACCACGTCACCGCCATCCACCAGCACCGGCACCTGGCGCTGGCCGGAGAGGCGGAACACCTCCAGCTGGCCCAGCCCGGGCACCACCTCCACAACCGTGTAGGTGAGCCCCTTGGCGGCCAGCACCAGGCGCACCTTCTCGCAGAAGGCCGAATGGCGGAACTGGTGCAGTTGCATGCCAACACACGCGGCCAGGCGGCAGAGTAGCCAGCGCCGCCCGGTGCTGTTCTCCGTGGTGGTGGCATTCAGCCGATCACAGCCAGGCAACGACAGGCAGGCGATGAAGGACTTCTTCCTCAATGTGACCCGCTACCCGCGGTACCTGATCGCCTTCGGCCTGGGGGTCGCCAACTCGGTCCTGGAGCCGGCCCTGGCCCGGGCCAGCAATCCGGTCACCGCCGTGGCCCTGATCGGCGCCGGCGTGAGCGGCCTGCTCAGCCTGGGCCTGGTGCTGCGTGCGATGGTGAGCACAGCACCGGTGGCATAGGGATGGCCCAGGGTCGACGGGTGGAGCGCATGGCGTCGCTGATTCGCCGCGAGGTGTGCGAGCTGCTGGTGAGCGGCATCAAGGACGAGCGGGTGGGCCAGGGGCTGGTGAGTGTGACCGGCGTCGATGTAGCTGGCGATCTGCAGCACTGCCGCATCCACGTGAGCGTCTATGGCGATGCCAGCGCTCGCGACCAGGCCATGGCGGGACTGAAATCGGCCACGCCCTTTGTGAAGGGCGAGCTGAGCCGCCGCCTGAAGATGCGCCGCACCCCGGAGGTGGCGTTCGTGCTCGACCGGGGGCTGGAGCAGGGCACGGCGGTGCTCGGCCTGCTCAACAGGCTGGAGAGTGAACGACGGGAGCGGCAGGCCGGCTCCCTCCCCGATGGCGCCGCCGCGGAGGCGGACCATCCACTCGACGGGCAGGCGGGGTGAGCGGCCCGTGAGCGGCACTGGTCACACCGGCCTGCGGCGCCTGATCGCCAACCTGCTGGTGGTGCGTGCCAGCGGTTTTCTGGCCGACCACCAGCGCCGCTATCCCCGCTGGGAGCTGGCCAACGCCGAACTGCAGGCCCTGCTGGCCCAGGGCGTGGGGGGCGTGATCCTGCTGGGGGGCAGCGCCGCCGAAGTGGCCCTGCGCTGCCGGCAGCTGGAGCAGTGGGCGGAGCAGCCGCTGCTGCTCTGCGCCGACGTGGAAGAGGGGGTGGGTCAGCGCTTTGAGGGAGCCAGCTGGCTGGTGCCGCCCCTGGCCCTGGGCCGGCTGCACGGGCGCGATCGCCCCAGGGCACTGGCCCTGGCCGAACGCTACGGGCGCTGCTGCGGCCTCGACGCGCGCCGGCTGGGCCTGAACTGGCTGCTGGCCCCGGTTTGCGATATCAACAACAACCCCGCCAACCCGGTGATCAACGTGCGCGCCTTCGCGGAGGAGCCGGCCGCCGCCGGCGAGCTGGCCGCCGCCTTCATCCGCGGCGCCGCCAGCGCCGGGGTGCTCACCTGCGCCAAACATTTCCCGGGCCACGGCGACACGAGCAGCGACTCGCATCTGGAGCTGCCCCTGCTGCCCCACAGCCGCGAGCGGCTGCAGGCGGTGGAACTGCCACCGTTCCAGGCCGCCATCGCCGCCGGCGTCAGCAGCGTGATGACGGGCCATCTGCTGCTGCCGGCGCTCGATCCGCTGCAGCCCGCCACCCTGTCTGCGGCCGTGCTGACAGGGCTGCTGCGCCAGGACCTCGGCTTCGGCGGGCTGATCGTCACGGATGCGCTGGTGATGGATGCGATTGCCGGCCGCTACGGCGCAGGCGAGGCGGCGGTGCTGGCCCTGGAGGCGGGGGCCGATCTGGTGCTGATGCCGGCCGATGCCAGAGGGGCCCTGGAGGCGATCGAGGCCGCGGTGGCCGACGGCCGCCTCAGTGCGTCCCGCCTGGAGCAGTCGGCCGCCCGGCGCCAGAGTGCCCTGCAGGGGGTGGGGGCAGCGGCCAGCCCCCCCTGGCTCGCCGCCCAGCCCGATACGCCGCTGATCCAGGAGCTGGTGGAAAGCAGCCTGGAGCAGCAGGGCGGCGCCGTGACGGCGGCCACAGCCGCTGCCGGCGTCAACCTGGTCCGGCTGGACAACCCCCTGGCGGCCCCGTTCCTGCCGCCCGATGCCCCGGCCCTGACCCTGCCGGAAGCGCGGGGCTGGCGCCCCTGCCTGCTGGCGCCGCAGGGCCCCTCGCCCTGGAGCGGCGATCCCCAGGCCCCCCTGGCCCTGGATCGGCTGGGTTCGGGCCCGCTGCTGCTGCAGCTGTTCGTGCGGGGCAATCCATTCCGCGGCGCCGCCGGCAGCGACGAACCCTGGCCCGCCGCGGTGCAGCAGCTGCTGGTGGCCGGCCGCCTGGCCGGCCTGGCGGTCTATGGCAGTCCCTACCTCTGGCAGGCGCTGAGGCCGCTGTTGCCCGCCGAGCTGCCCGCCATCTACAGCCCGGGCCAGATGCCGGCGGCCCAGGGGGTGGTGCTGGAGCGGCTCGGGCTGGGCACCCCCGGGGCCAGTGGCGGATTCACCGACTGAGAGATCCCGATGCTCAGCCTCTCGATGGTGGTGCGCAACGAAGCTGAACGGATCGAGGCCTGCCTGGCCTCGGTGGCCGGCTTCGTCGATGAGATGGTGGTGCTCGACACCGGCTCCAGCGATGCCACGGTGGCCATCGCCGAGCGCTGCGGCGCGGTGGTGCACCAGCTGCCCTGGCCGGGCGACTTCGCCCCGGCCCGCAACCACGCCCTCCGCCTGGTGCGGGGCGACTGGGTGCTGGTGCTCGATGCCGACGAGCTGCTGACAGCGGAAGCGCAGGAGCCGCTGCGGCAGCTGATGCGGGCGCCCGATCTGCTGCTGATCAACCTGCTGCGCCGTGAGCTGGGGGCACGCCAGTCGCCGTACTCCAACGTGAGCCGCCTGTTCCGCCGCCATCCCGCCATCCAGTGGAGCCGGCCCTACCACTCGATGGTCGACGACAGCGTTGCCGCCCTGCTGCGGCGGGAGCCCCACTGGCGGCTGGCGGACTGCCCCGTGGTGGCGCTGCTGCACGACGGCTATCGCCCCGAGCTGCTGGCCGCGTCCGACAAGGCCCAGCGCCTGCGCCAGGCCATGGAGGCGGAGCTGGCCCGCCAGCCCGGCGACCCCTACGCCTGCGCCAAGCTCGGTGGGCTGGAACTGAGCGAGGGGCACCCCGATCGGGCCATCGCCCTGCTGGAGCTGGGGTTGCGCCACTGCCAGGCCACCGACTCCGGCAATGGGAGCAACCTGGCCCCCGAGCGCTATGAGCTGCTGCTGCACCTGGCCATGGCCGTGGCCGAGCGGGATCCGATCCGGGCCATGGGGCTGTACCGCCAGGCGATCGACCTGCCCCTCGATCAGCGGCTCAGCGTGGCCGCCCGCCTCAACCTGGCCGCCCTGCTGCTGCACCAGGGCCAGCTGGACGAGGCCGCAGCGCTGACCGCGACTGTGACGGCAGCGGCGCCGGAGCTGGCCGTGGGCTGGTTCAACCGGGGCCTGATCGCCCGCCAGCGGGGTGAGCTGCCGGAGGCGATCGACGCCTACGGGAAGGCCCTGGCGATCGAGCCCGAGCACGCCGAAGCCCACCAGAACCGGGCGGTGGCACTGCTGCTGAGCGGCGACATCGCCGGGGCCCGCAGCGGTTTCAGCCAGGCCATCGCCCTGCTCCTGCAGCAGGGACGGGGCACGGCCGCCGAAGCCCTGCGCCAGCAGGCCGGCCGCCTGGTGAAACTGGACCCCTGACCCTGACCTCCCTGGCCCCTTGAGCACCGCCGAGCCCACCGCCGCTGCCCCCTGCCCCCCCGGCGATGGAGTGCTGAGCGGCCGCCGCATCGGCGTGACCCGGGCAGAGAGCCAGCTGGGAGCCGCCCAGCGCCTGTTCACGGCCCATGGCGCCAGCGTGGTGGACCTGCCCGCCCTGGTGGTGACCCCCCCGGATGAATGGGGCCCGCTGGACGACGCCCTGGCCGAGCTGGAGAGCTTTCACTGGCTCGTGTTCTCGAGCGGCAACGGGGTGGAAGCGGTGCAGCAGCGGCTGCAACGGCGCGGCGGCAGCCTGGCGGCCCGGCCCCGCAGTCTGAAGATTGCCGCCGTGGGCCGCAAGACGGCCGCCCTGCTGGAGGAACTCGGCGCTCCCGCCGATTTCGTGCCACCGGCCTTTGTGGCCGACAGCCTGATCGAGCACTTCCCGGTGTCGGGCTGGGGACTGCGGCTGCTGCTCCCCAGGGTGCAGAGCGGTGGCCGCACCCTGCTGGCGGAGGCCTTCGCCGCTGCAGGCGCCCGGGTGGTGGAGGTGGCCGCCTACGAGACCCGCTGTCCTGCAGGACTGCCCAGCGCTGCGGTGGCGGCCCTGGAGCGCGGAGAGCTCGACGCCATCACCTTCAGCAGCGGCAAGACGGTGGACCACACGGCCTCCCTGCTGCAAGCGGCCTTCGGCCCCGGGTGGCGCGAACGCCTGCACCGCGTGGCGATCGTATCGATCGGCCCCCAGACCACTGCCCGCTGCCTCAACGTGCTGGGCCGGGTCGACGCGGAGGCCGATCCCCACGATCTGCAGGGGTTGGTGGCGGCCTGCGCGCAGGCGCTTACAACTCGGCCTTGACGGTCTGCTGGCCCTGCCGCAGGGTCAGCTGCCCCCGCTGCACGTCGATCGCCGCCACACTCCAGCCGTCGGGCAGGAGCTTGGTGGTGCGGCCGCCCCGGTCTCCCACCCGCAACACCCCGCTCTCGCTGCCCAGCTCCACCAGGGCCTGGGCCACCCCTGAGGCCTTCAGCACCCCCTGGAATCGGAAGCCCTCGGGCAGGGCCAGGACCGGCTGGCCGGCGACCCCGCCGGCCCCAAGGGGCAGGAAGGGATCCTCACGGCCAATCGGCACCGCGGCCACCACTGCGGGAGCCGGCGGCAGCGGCGTGAGCCCGGTGCTGGCCGGAGGCTGGGCCCCGGCCGCAGCAGGAGCTGGCGGCCTGGCAGCGGCGCTGGCGGAGCGAGGGGCCGGCGGCGCGGACCGCTCGATCCGCTGCGGTGCTGCCACCGGGGGGCCAGCGGCACAGGAGGCCAGCAGAGCGGCTCCCGCCAGCGGCCACAGCAGCTGGCTAGGCGGCACCGGTCTCCACCAGGTCACGGAAGCGGTCGAGGTTGGCCTGGAGCTCCTTGGTCACCATGCCCCCCAGGATGGTGGGCTCCATCAGCGGCGCCAAGGGCCCGGGCAGCTCGTAGCTGACGCTGAGCTTCACGGCGGTGCTGCCGCCCGGCTGGGGGTAGAAGCGCACGGCGCCTCGGGTGGGCAGACCGCCCACCGATTCCCAGTGCAGCTGCTGGGCTTCCACCCGCTGGGTGATCCGGGCCTTCCAGTGGAAGCGGAAACCCTGGGCGGCCAGGGTCCAGTCGGTGAGGTCGGGATCGCCCGGCTCCGTGACCACCGACTCGATCCAGCGCATCCAGCGGGGCATGGCCTCCAGATCGCTCCACACCGCCCAGACCCGATCCACGGGAGCCTGGATCTCGGTGGTGACGCTGTGCTCGAGCCAACGGCCCATGGGACTCTCCTCAGGCGACTGCGGCGTTGGTGGCGAGCCGGGCCTGCTGGCCCAGGATGGCAGCCGCCGCCAGCCGTCCACTCATGGTGGCCCCCTCCATCGAGTCGATGTAGTCCTGCCTGGTGTAGCTGCCGGCCAGGAAGAAGTTGCTCACCGGCGTGCGCTGGTCGGGCCGGAAGGGCTCCATGCCGGGCGCCTCGCGGTAGAGCGACTGGGCCAGTTTCACCACATTGCTCCACACCAGCGTCAGGTCCCTGGCCGAGGGGAACAGCCGCCGCACCTGCTCGTCGGTGGCGGCCACGATCTCCTCGGTCTTCTTCGGAATCCAGGGATCACCGGGGGTGAGCACACACTGCAGCAGCGAACCGAGGCCCTCCTTGCGGTAGTCGACGGGGCTGGCCAGGGCCAGATCGGCAAAGCAGCTGAAATCGGCGTCGGCGGTGTAGAGCAGGTTGTCGAGCCCGGCGGGGCGATTGACATCGGTGCGGGCGGCGGCGGCGGCGGGGCTGTCGCCGAGTTCGGTGACCCAGCCGTCGTAGCGCAGCTGCACGGTGGCCACCGGTACCGCTTCCAGCCGGTAGAGGTTGTCGAACAGGGACCAGCGGCGCCAGGCGGCCGGAATCATGCGCTGGATTCCGGGCACATCGCAGGCCGCCAGATAGGTGTCAGCCTTGACTTCGATGTCGCCATCAGGGGTGCCCAGCTTCAGGGCGCTCACCCGGGTCGCCGGCTGGCCATCGGCGGCGGCGGGGCCCTCCTCGAACTGCACCTCGGTGACCCGGTGGCGCAGGTGCAGCTGCCCCCCCCGCTGCTGGATGTAGTCGAGGATCGGGCCGGTGAGCCAGCGGTGCGGCGAGCCCTTGAGCAGGTTGAGCTTGGAGGCTTCGGTTTTCGCCGCAAACATCATGAAGATGGTGAGCATGCAGCGGGCCGAGATCGCCTCACAGTCGATGAAGCCGAGGGCATAGGCGATCGGGTTCCACATGCGGCGGATGCTCTGCTCACTGCCGCCGTGGCCGAGGAACCACTGCTGGAAGCTGATCCGATCGAGATCGCGAATCACCTTCATCGCCCCCTCATAGTCGACCAGGCCCCGCACGATCGGGCTGGTGCCCAGGGCCAGGGCGTTGCGCAGCTTGTCGATCCAGTCGAGCTGGGGCGTGGTGAAGAAGGCCTTGAGCCCGTTGAACGGGGCGCCGAGGGCGAAGCGGAAATCCAGCTCACGCAGGTCGCCGCCCGTGTTCACGAACAAGTGGGTGTGGTCCTTGGGCAGCAGGTTGTCGATCGCCCCCACCTTGCGCAGCAGGGCAAAGAGGTTGGCGTAGTTGAAGAAGAACACGTGCAGCCCCATCTCGATGTGGTTGCCGCTCTCATCCACCCAGCTGCCCACCTTGCCACCCATGAACGGCCGGGCCTCGTAGAGATCCACCTGATGGCCTGCGTCCACCAGATCCACGGCGGCGGCCAGACCGGCCAGACCCGCACCCACGATGGCGACCCGCACCCTGCTTGCTCCCGCTGAATGGGCACGACTCTATGGAGACGGGTCTCACGGCAGCG
>JBEDAU010000291.1:0-8463 GCA_041177605.1 Cyanobacteriota bacterium
TGGAGAGTTTTGTGTGGTGCTCCTCACCCGGTGCCGTGGCAGGGGCTTGGCTGCGGCTCGCCAACGGCGCGATCAGTGGCCAAACCATGCCGGCACGGCCTCGAAGCAGGCCGCGTTGGTCTCGTTTTCCCGGGCCTCCACCTTGAAGCAGCAGGCCCGCCCCCCCTCGCGCTGCTGCAACAGGGCGTTGGCCCAGCCCCACACCAGTTCGGCGCTGGCCTCCATGCCCACGTTGGTCATCACGCGCAGATCGAGCGCGCCCTGCTCGTGGAGCTGCTGCCAGGTGGCCAGCAGGGGGTCGTCGGCGTTCACCAGGAAGGTGTGGTCAAACTGCTCTGCCAGCTGGGCCTCCAGGGGCCGGAGGCTGGAGAAATCCACCACGAAGCCGTGCCGGTCGAGCTGGCTGGCCGCAAACCAGCAGGTGAAACTGCGGCTGTAGCCGTGCACGAACCGGCAGTGACCGCTGTGGCGCCACTGGCGGTGGGTGCAGGGATAGCCACGGAAGGTCTTGCTGCAGGTGTGGGCCGACATGGGCATGGGAGAGGATCGGTGCAGCAGCAGCGCAGGGCCGTGTCGTCATCATTTCAGCCGCCGGATGCGCGCCTGATCGAGACGCTGCGGTTCAACGAGGCGGGCCTGATCCCGGCGGTCGCCCAGGACTGGCTGGATGGGGCCGTGCTGATGGTGGCCTGGATGAACCGGGAGGCGATCGCGCGCACGATCACCACCGGCGAGGTGCACTACTGGAGCCGTTCCCGCGGCGAGCTCTGGCACAAGGGGGCCACGAGCGGCCAGATCCAGACCCTCAAGGGGCTGCGCTACGACTGCGACGCCGACGTGCTGCTGCTCACGATCGAGCAGGCCGGTGGCGGCGCCTGCCACACCGGCGCCCGCAGCTGCTTCTACGACGAGGGCCCCGAGCCCACGGCCGGAGGGGCGGCCGCCGCGCCACCGCCGGCCGACGTGTGCACCGAGCTGATGCGGGTGATCGAGGGGCGGCGCGAGCACCCCGAACCTGGCAGCTACACCAACCGGCTGCTGGAGGGGGGCGACAACCGCATCCTCAAGAAGATCGGCGAGGAGAGCGCCGAGTTCGTGATGGCCTGCAAGGACGGCAATGCCGCCGAGATCGCCGGCGAGGCGGCCGACATCCTGTTTCACCTGCAGGTGGCCCTGGCCCATCACGGCGTGAGCTGGCGCCAGGTGCAGCAGGTGCTGGCCGGGCGGCGCGGGGCCCCGCGGCGGGAGTGAGCCAGCCGGATCCCGCACGGGCACCTAGCCTGGGCTGATGTTGGAAACGGTTCTCGAAGTCAGGGGGCTCACGGTGGCGCGGTCCGCCGGTGGGGAACCGGCTGTCGACAACGTGAGCTTCAGCCTGGGGGCAGAAACCGACACGGCCCTGGTGGGTCCCAACGGGGCCGGCAAGAGCACCCTGGTGCAGGCCCTGCTCGGGATCCTGCCCCGCCAGGCCGGCGAGGTGCGCATCCTCGGCGCGCCCCTGTCGCGGCAGGGCCATCTCCCGGCCGCGGTGCGGGCCCAGGTGGCCTACCTGCCCCAGCAGCTGGCGGTGCGGGGCCGTTTCCCCCTCACCGTGGCGGAGTTCGTGGGGCTGGGCTGGGAGTCGAGCGGTCCGCACTGGCCCTGGGCCGGTCGAAACCAGCGGCGCGGGGCCGTGGCCGCCGCCCTGGCGCGCACCGCCTGCGCCGATCTGGCCGACCGGCTGATCTCCGAGCTCTCCACCGGCCAGTGGAAGCGGGTGCTGCTGGCCTTCTGCGTGGTCCGCCCCCGCCGCCTGCTGGTGCTCGATGAAGCCCAGGCCGGCCTCGATCCCCAGGCTGCCGACCAGTTCCAGCAGCTGCTGCTCGATCTGCGCCGCAGCGAGGGCTGGGCGGTGCTCCAGATCTCCCACGACCTGGCCATGGTGCGGCGCAGCTGTGAGCGGGTGCTCTGCCTGAACCGCAGCCTGCGTTGCCAGGGAACCCCGGAGCACGCCCTGGCGCCCGCCCAGCTGGAGCGCCTGTACGGCCATGGGTACGTGCCCTACCACCACCACCACGCCAGGCGATGAGCGCCGAGCCGGCTCTGGCCGCAGCCGCCGCGCTGGAGCTGCTGGCCTACCCCTTCATGCAGCGGGCTCTGCTGGCGGGCCTGCTCAGCGGCGCCCTGGGCGGCCTGCTTGGCAGCGTGGCCGTGCTTCGCCAGCTCTCCTTCTTCAGTGATGCCCTGGGCCACTCCGCCCTGCTGGGCATCAGCCTGGGGCTGCTGCTGGGGGTGGAGCCCACCGTGGTGCTGATTCCGTTCGCCGTGCTGTTTGCCCTGCTGGTGGGCCAGCTGGTGGAGCGCAGTCGGCTGCCCAGTGACGCCCTGCTCAACATCGTCTATTCCGCGTCGCTGGCGATCGCCGTGGTGGTGTTGCGGCTGCTCGGTTCGCGCGGCGGCAGCCTGGAGCAGCTGCTGTTTGGCGACATCCTGGCGGTGTCGTGGGCCGACCTGGCGGTGGAGGCCCTGCTGCTGCTGGCGGTGCTGCTGTTTCTGCTGCTCACCAGGCGCAGCCAGATCCTGGCCAGCCTCGACAGCGCCCTGGCCCTGAGCCAGGGGGTGGCGGTCGCCTGGCAGCGGTTGCTGTTCGTGGCGGTGCTGGCCGTGGTGGTGGCCCTCTCGATCAAGGCGGTGGGCGTGCTGCTGATCAGTGCCTTTGTGGTGATCCCCGCCTGCGCGGCGCGGTTGCTCAGCCCCAGCTTCGGCATCTACATGGCCAGCGCCAGCCTGCTGGGGGGAGCGTGCGGCGTGCTGGGACTGCTGGCCTCGGCCCTGCTCAACCTGCCCTCGGGGCCCTGTGTGGTGATCGTGCAGCTGCTCGTGTTCCTCACCGCGCTGCTGCTCAGCGGGCTGGGCCGGGCGGTGCGGCCGGGCTGAGCCCCGCCTGCTGCTGCAGCCACTGGAAGGTGGCCCGGTCGCGGTGGCTGAGCTGCAGCACCGGCACCGCTCCGGGCACCGCCGCCATGGCATCGCCGGCCTGATCGCTGTGCCCCCACAGCCCGAAGGCATGGCCCAGCTCATGCAGGGCGGTGGCCTGCAGGGCCAGGGGTCTCTGGCCTGGGCTGAGGCTGAGCTGCACCACAGGTTCCAGCTCCTGCCGTTCCCCCCGCTGCAGCACGGCCAGGGCCAGCTCGGCCCGGCCATGGCTGGCGCGGCCGCCGCGCAGGGGGGGACGGCGCCGCAGAATCCGCACCTGGGCCTGGTCGGGCCGGGCCGTGCGGGTGATCGGCACCAGTTCGGCCCAGCTGGCGAGTGCGGCGTCCACCGCCGTGAGCCAGGCCTGCTCCCAGCGCGCTGCGGGGCCCACGCCGCTGGCGGGCTCCACCCAGACACACCAGTGGTGGCGCCGCGGCCAACCCAGGGGCGTGGGGGCGAGCCGGTGGCGGTAGTCGCGCCTTTGGGGATCGGCCGCCGGCCTGGCGGGCGCTCTGGTTGGGCCCAGCTCGGCCGGGTCGAGCAGCTGGACCGGGCTGCCCGCGGGGCAGGGGCCAGAACTGGGGTTCGCCAGCGGGATGGAAGCGGACCAGCCCGGGGCAACCACCCCTGCCGGGAGCAGCAGCAGGGCGGCCAGAGGGGCCAACCACCCGGCCGGCCGGCCGACGCCGGGGCCCATCGGCGGGCTCAGCCCGCCAGGGTGCCGGGCAGGCCCACCCCCCGGGCCATCAAGGTGGCCAACAGGGGGATGAGGGCAAAGCCCACCAGCTCGACGTTGAGGATCCAGGCCAGACGGTTGGCCAGGGCCTCACTCACCTGGGGCAGCTCACCCTTGCGCAGCGGGATGGCCCAGGTGATGTAGGTGATGGTGGGGTACAGCGACAGGCCACCCACGCTCAGGTAGAGGCCCACCTTCCACCAGAACAGTGGATTTTCGGTGTAGAAGCTGCTGCCCTGGCCGAAGTGCACCACGCGCAGGATGCCGCTCACCAGCAGGGCGAGTGCGGCGATGCCATACACCACATCGGTGATCACCATCAAGGTGGCATCGGCCTTGTTGGGGTTGGGCCGGATCAGCCGCCGCTCCAGCACCAGGGCACCGAAGCAGAGCATGAAGCTCAGGTAGTGGACGTAGGCGACGCCGGCCCGGGGCAGCACATCGGCGGGAAGGGCGGCCAGAACGGACATGCGGGAGAGCTCGGGGTGAACCGGTGGCCGGCCAGGGTAGCCAGCGGCGGGCGGCCGGCGGCCGGAGGCCTGCAGCCAGGCGCGGGAATTGAGCAGAAAAGGTGAAATTGGGAAGGTGGTGTGAAAGATGGAAGCTTTTCCGCGGGTTTTCTCGCGTCAGGCGAATCGCCCTAGTTTCAAATGAGCGATGGCGATCCTGATGGCCAGTTCCCTGAGTGCCTATCTGGGGGAGATCGGGCGGCATCAATTGCTCACACCGGAGCAGGAACTCACGCTGGGCCGCAAGGTGCAGGCAATGGCCGCCCTGCAGGAGCGCTGTCGCCTGGCGGGGGGAACGGGTCCGGCCTGCGCCTACAACGACCTGGAGCGGCGCACCCTGCGGATCGGCGAGCGGGCCAAGAACCAGATGATCACCGCCAATCTGCGGCTGGTGGTGAACCTGGCCAAGCGCTACCAGAACAAGGGGCTGGATCTGCTGGATCTGATCCAGGAGGGCACGCTGGGGCTCACCCGGGCGGTGGAGAAATACGACCCCACCCGGGGGCACCGCTTCAGCACCTATGCCTACTGGTGGATCCGCCAGGGGCTGAATCGGGCGCTCTCCACCCAGAGCCGCACCATCCGGATTCCGGTGAACGTGAATGAGAAACTCACCCGGCTGCGAGCCGCCAAGGCCCGGTTGCTGCAGGCCAATGGGGTGATGCCCAGCCCGGCCCAGCTGGCCCGGGCCCTGCAGTGGCCCCGCGAGGAGGTGGAGGAACTGCTGGGCTGCGAGCTGCGCAGCGTGACCGTGAGCCTGCAGGGGGTGGTGAAGTCGAAGTCGGATCCCTCCGAACTGGTCGACGTGCTGCCCAGCAGCGAACTGCCGCCCCTGGAGCGGGCTGAACTGGCGGAGCGCATGGCGAGCGTGTGGACCCTGCTGGAGCAGGCCAGCCTCACCCCCAAGGAGCGCACGGTGGTGATGCTGCGCTTCGGCTTGGATGGCAGCCACGAGTGGCGCACCCTGGCCGAGGTGGCGCGCCAGCTGGACTGCAGCCGCGAGTACTGCCGGCAGGTGGTGCAGCGGGCCCTGCGCAAGCTGCGGAAGACCGGCCTGGAGACGGGGCTGGCCTGAGCCCCTGCCGGGAGAATGGGACGACCGCTGCGCGTTCCGCGCCCTTGCCGCCGCCATGACTGCTGACCGCTCCGCCGGCAGGGACGAACCGCTGGAGGCCGAGGTGCTGGAGAGCACCGTTGTGGATGAAGCTGTGCTGCTCCGCCTGCTGCGGCGGGCCGGCCGGGGCCTGGCCAAACCGGCCCTGGAATGCCTGGAACTGCTGCTCGACCCCGACACTCCCCAGCCGGCCCGCTTCACCGTGCTGGCGGCCCTCACCTACCTGCTGGTGCCCCTCGACCTGATTCCCGACCTGCTGCCGGTGGTGGGGTTCAGCGACGACCTGGTGGCGATCACCGCCCTGCTCGGGGTGATCGGCCGTTACCGCACGCCGGCGATCCGGCGGCGGGCCCAGCGCAGACTGGATCGCTGGTTTCCCCTCGGCCGTTGACCGCCATGGCCTCCCTCAGCAGCGCCGATCTCGACGATCTGCAGAGCTTCCTCAAAGACTGGCTGCGCCACACCGGCCGCACCCAGGCCGACCTGCGTCGCGCCCTGCAGGCCAGCTCGATCCGCATGCCGGTGCTGCTGGAGGCGCTGCAGCACACCCACAGCCAGGAGGGGCTGGCCGGGCTGGCCGGGCAGCTGTGTGCGATCGAGGAGCGCTGGCTGGCCGAAGATGGGGGCGACGGCGGTGCCGCCCTCGGCGTCGACCTGAGTGACTCGCTGGGCCAGCTGGATCTGCTCCTGCAGGAAATCCGCCAAGATCTGCACAGCTGAGCCCCGGCCGGCAGAGTGGAAGCATCGACGCAGGCGTGCGGTGATGGCTTGGATGGCAGGCATGGGAAGGCTGGTGGCGGCGGCGGCGGCCCTGGCCTCGGCTGGAGTGGTGTCAGCCACCGCCGCCGGGCCGCTACTGGCCCAGTCTGAGAGCTTCATGGTGGGGCCGGGCAGTTCGGTGGGACCCTCCACCAAGGTGAAACCCAAGAACTGCGTGACCAAGCCGGATGGCTCGGTGACCTGTGACACCCGGCTGGAGAATGCCCCCAGCGACACCCAGGCCAGGCCCCAGTTCGACCTGTTCAAAAACTGAGGGGAGGAGCGGCGATGCGCCGTCGTCTGGGGCGTCTGCTCGATGATGCCAACTATCTCTATGTGATCGACCGGACCGAGCAGCAGCTGGCCAAGCTGCTCGGGCTGGTGCTGGTGGTGGTGATGGTGGCCGCCACCCTGCAACTGGTTTGGGATGTGGCCTGGGCCATCACCGTGCCGGGCACCCCCTGGCTCGGCAGCAAGCTCAACCAGGTGCTGGGCGATCTGCTCACCGTGCTGATCGCCATCGAGGTGCTGCAGAACATCACCTCCTATCTGCGCCGGCACGTCGTGCAGATCGAGCTGGTGCTGCTCACGGCGATGACCGCCGTGGCGAGGAAGGTGATCGTGCTGCCGGCGGGGGCGGAGAGCAAGCCCCAGCTGCTGGCCGGCCTGGGGCTGGCGGTGCTCTGCCTGGCGGCGGCGTTCTGGCTGGTGCGCTCGCTCACGCTGCGCAGTCCTCCCTCCAGAACAGGGCCAGCCATACGGTTCCGGGGGCCGGATCGGTCGCCACCAGCCGGTGGCGGAGATGGGGGGTGATCAGCAGCGCCTCGCCGCGGCTGAGGCTGCGCGGCTGGGCCTCGTCCTCGAACTGGAGCAGGGCGCTGCCCTGAATCAGGGTCACCCACTCATGCTCGCTCTGGTCGTACCAGAAGCCGGGCGGGCTGCTGGCCCCACAGGAGTGGATCCGCTCCAGGCGCCAGCCTGGGCCCTGCTGCAGCACCGTGGTGTGCTCCGCCCCGGGGGGCGGACAGGCTGACGCCAGCAGGTTGCCCGCAGCGGCCGGGCTGAGCACCGCTGCACCCGCCGCAACACCCGTCGGCGCAACCGGCGTGCCGCCCGGTGCCGCCGCCGGCTCGCCCCAGCGGCGGCCGATCTCGAAGCCATGGCGGCGGGCCAGCTCCACCACGGCGTTGTGATGGGCGCAGTCGGCCAGCTCGCGGCGCAGCCGGGGATCGGCCTCGCTGAGGGCCACGAAGGCGTTGAGCTGGTGCACCTTGCGCAGGAACTGCTGCAGATCGGCCTCGGCCATGCCCCGGAATCGGTTCAGCTCAGGGGCTTGATCATGCGCCAGCGCAGGAAGGGTTGGCCGGCGAAGAGCAGCCGCTCCTCCCGCTCCAGCCGCCAGCCGCGCCGCTCCAGCAGCGGCCGCGACAGCTGGCTGGCCTCGGTGCACAACTGGCGGCAACCCTGGTGGGTGGCCCACGACTCGAGGGCGGCGAGGATGGCGCTGGCGCGGCCCTGGCGGCAGGACCGGCCGCGGCAATAGAGCAGGGCCAGACGGCAGCGCTGGCCCTCGGGGGGATCCAAGATGCCGAAGGCCTCGATCGACGCTTCAGCTTGAGGGCTACCACCGGAGGCCGCCAGGCTGGCCAGGCCATAGCCCCGCTCCAGGCAGGCCAGCACGGCCGGATCCCGCTCGGCATGGTGCGCCCAGGCTTCCACCTGCTCGGGGCTGTAGAGCGCAGGAGCCTGGCTGAGCACGGCATCGCGATACACGGCGGTCACCGCGTGCCGATCGTGGGGCCCCAGCCGCCGCAGCCCGCTCATCCCAACAGCGCGGGCCCGGGCGCAGGCAAGCTGGAGATGGTTTCCCTGCCGCTGGTCATGGCCCACATCATGCAGGCCTGCCGAGCGGGAGCGCAGCGCTCCCAGCGGCAGGGGATCGTTGCTCGTGCGCTCGGGCGGCTGCTGGCGGTGGCCGGCCTGCTGCTCTGCCTGGGGCTGGCCGGCGGCGACGCCGCCTGGGCTGCCAGCAGCGGCGCTGGGGAGCAGCTGTTTGCCCAGCACTGCAGCGGATGCCACGTGAATGGCGACAACATCATTCGCCGCAGCAAGACGCTGAAGCTGGCGGCACTGCAGCGCCAGGGCATCGAGGGTGTGGAGGCGATTGCGGCCATCGCCGCTGGGGGCGTCGGCCAGATGGGGGGGTATGGCGCGGCACTGGGTGAAGGCGGCGCCGAGGCGGTGGCCACCTATGTGTGGCAGCAGGCCCAGGCCGGCTGGCCGCGGGGCTGAACGCTCCTTTTAGAAGGCCTGGATCCAGGGGTAAACCGCCACCGCGGTCCAGATCCCCTCGCGCCAATACACATCGCTGTGCACGAGCTCCTCGATCT
>JBEDAU010000292.1:0-3867 GCA_041177605.1 Cyanobacteriota bacterium
CCGCCCCCGCCGGGCCCCACCGAGCCCGACGACCTGCCGGCCTGGCTGGAGGCCCCCCAGCGCTGCTGGCTGCGCGCCCTGGGGCTACGGCCGCGGGAGTGGGCCGAACCCCTGGCCGACCTGGAGCAGCTGCAGCTGCAGGAGCGGCAGCGCTCGCTGCTGCTGGGCCAGGCCCTGGTGGGCGCTGGCTTCGCCGATGACTTCGGATATGGATTCGGGAATGAATTCGGGAATGGGCTCGGCGGTGACGCCCCGCCCCTGGCCGAGCCGGAGGGCTGGCTGCTCCAGGCCCGGGGCCGGGGGATCCTGCCGGCCGAGGCGGCCGGCGTACTCGAGGCCGTCACCCTGAGCGAGCGCTGGCGGGCGGTCCAGAACCAGCTCGAGGGCCTCGGCCCGAGGCGCCAGGACGCGATCGGCTGGGGCCCCTGGCAGCGGGTGCTGCTCTGGGCCGGCGACAGCGTGGTGCAGCTGCGGGCCGGCCGGGACCGCAGCCGCCACCGGCTGACACTGTGGTTCGACCTGCTGCTGGCCGCCGCCGCCGGGGAGGCGCCCCGCCAGGGGGTGCTGATCGCCCGCACCGAGCGGGGCATGGCCCCGGCCCTGCGGCTGCGGGCCCCGGAGTGCGACGCCGCCCGCCGGGAGCTGGAGCGGCTGGCCGCCCTGCGGGAAGACTGGCGTCACCGCTGCTGGCCGGTACCGCCGGAGACCGGTTGGGCCCTGCTGGACCGCGGCGAAGCCGCGGCGATCGGCACCTGGGAGGGCTCGGCCCAGCGACCCGGCGAGCGCCTCGAACCGGAGCAGGCCCTCTGCTTCGGGGCCGAGCTGGGTGGACGGGAGCTGCTCGCCGGCACCGGAGCAGACCTGCGGGAGCTGGCCGACGCGCTGCTCGCTCCCCTGCTGGAGCAGCGCCCATGAGACCCTTCGACGCCAATGCCTTCCCGTTGGAGCCCGGCGTGCGGCTGCTGGAAGCCAGTGCCGGCACCGGCAAGACCTTCGCCCTCGCCCACCTGGTGCTGCGCTACGTGAGCGAGGCGGATCTGCGGCTGGGCCAGCTGCTGGTGGTGACCTACACCGAAGCCGCCGCCGCCGAGCTGCGCGACCGCATCGGCCGCCGCCTGCAGCAGGCCCTCGCCGCCCTGGAGCGCGGCCCGGACAACGGCGACGGCACTGAAAACGACGACGGGGGCGACGACGGGGCAGCTCAGCCCGACGCAACGCTGGCGACCTGGCTGGCGCAGCGGGGCCAGGTCGCAGGGCCCGACGCAGCCGAAGCCCTGCGAGTGCGCCTGCTGCTGGCCCTCGAGGAGCTCGACGGCGCCGACATCACCACCATCCATGGCTTCTGCCGGCGCAGCCTGCAGCGGCAGGCCCTGGAGGCCGGGCTGCCGCCGGAACTCCAGCTGGAGGAGGCCGAGGCGAGCCTGCTGCGCCAGGTGGTGCACGACTACTGGCAGCAGCAGGTGCTGCCCCTGCCCCCCCACCTGCTGGCGGGGGTGCTGGAGCGGATCGGCGGCCCCGGCCAGCTGGAGACCCTGCTGGCCCGGCTGGATGGCGATCCGGCCCTGGGCCTCGATCCGCTGCCGCAGCACCTGGCTCTGGAGCAGCCGCTGGCCCCCCAGCTGGAGGCGCTCTGGCAGGGGAGCTGGCAGACGTTCGTGGCCCACTGGCAGCAGCAGGGGCAGGCCCTGGAGGCCGACCTGCGGGCGGCGGCCAGCCACTGGCGCAGCCTGGGCGCCAGGGACACCAAGCCCTTCAGCCCCAAGCCCCGCAAGGACCGCTGCGGCGCGCTCGACGCCTGGCTCGCGACCCAGGGGCCGGACGGCGACTACGCCGCCTGCTGCCGCCAGGAGCTCCTGCGCGACTACTTCCATCCCGGTGCCTTTCTCAAGGTGGCGCACCCCCTGGAAGGGACGGGCGAGCGCCAGCCGTCCCTGCCCCAGCCCGAGCTGCTGCAGGCGATCGCAGCCGTGGTGGAGGGGCCCGCCGAAGCCCTGCTGCTGCATGCCTGCCACTGGGGACGCCTGGAGCTGGGCCGGCGCCGCCGCCAGGCGGGCCGGCTGGCCTTCAGCCAGCTGCTCGAGGCCATGGATCCCGGCGACGCCGCCACCACGCCGCTGCTCACGGCGGTGGGCGAGCGCTACGCGGTGGCCCTGATCGATGAGTTTCAGGACACCGACCCGATCCAGTGGCGCATCCTCAGCCGTGCCTTCCGGCCCGAGCGGCACCGGCTGGTGATGGTGGGCGATCCGAAGCAGGCCATCTACCGCTTCCGCGGCGGCGAGCTGGCCACGTACCTCGAGGCGCGGCGCAGCGCCGAGAGCGGCGGGGGCATCAGTGGCCTGGGCGACAACCACCGCTCCGGCGCAGCCCTGATCGAGGCCCTCAACGGCCTGATGGCACCGGGATTGCGCCGCTCCGGCCTGGACGTGCCGGCCGTGCGGGCCGAGGCCCGGCTCCAGCCCCTGGCGCTGCCCGCCGAGGTCCAGCAGCGCCCGCTGGAGCTGGTCTGGCTGGGGCAGGAACGCTCCGCCGGCAGCAAGCCCCCCAGCCGCACGGCCCTGGAGCAGCAGCTGCCGCCCCTGGTGGCCGCCCACTGCCTCGAACTGCTGCAGCAGGGGCTCTCCCCCGGCCAGCTCTGCCTGCTGGTGAGCCGCCATCACCAGGCCGAGGCCCTGCGTGCGGCCCTCGAGCGCGCCGGAATCGCCAGCCGGCTGGTGAGCAAGGGGGACGTGTTTGCCAGCGGCGGCGCCACCGCCCTGCAGCGCTTCCTCGATGCCCTGGCGGAGCCGGCCAGCGGCGAGCGGCTGCGCCTGCTGGCCGCCTCGCCGCTGCTGGGGTGGGACGCGGCCCGCATCGCCACAGCCGCGGCCGACCGCTGGAGTGACCTCAGCGGCGAGCTGGCGCGCCATGCGGCCGACCTGCCTCGCCGGGGCCTGCTCGGGGTGCTGGGCAACCTGCTGGATGAGCGCGGCCTGGCCCAGCTGGCGCTGAGTGGCCGGCTGCTGGCCGACCTGCAGCAGGCCGCCGAGCTGGTGCAGGAACGCCTCCATGCCGACCGGCTGGGGCCCGCCGCCGCCGCCGACTGGCTGCGGCGGCTGCGCCACGACCCGGACCGCGACGTGCCCGAGGCCCACCAGCTGCACAGCGACGTGGAGGATCGGGCCGTGGCGGTGGTCACGGTGCACCGCAGCAAGGGTCTGGAGTACCCGGTGGTGCTGTGCCCCTATCTGTGGCAGGGGGCCAGCAGCGGCGGGCCGCGGCAGCTGGGCAGCCGCTGGCAGCCCCCGGGCGAAGACGGTCCCCGGCTCGATCTGCACCTGCATGGGCACTGGGGAGCGGGCCAGCGGGCCCGCCGCCAGCAACGCCTGGGCGAACTGGCGGAACTGGAGCGGCTGGCCTACGTCGCCCTCACCCGGGCCCAGCAGCGGCTGGTGCTGTTCTGGGGGCCGGCCCAGGGCCAGCAGGGCAACCCCCTGCACGGCTGGCTGTTCAGCGCTGAAGCCGTGCCCGATCCCGACCACGACCCCTACCTGGAGCGCTGCGACGCCGACTGGCAGCAGCGGCTCGAGCAGGAGATCACGGATCGGCGCCTGCCGATTCGGCTGCGGCCACCTGCCGCCCCCGACCCACAGGCCCGCTGGCGGGCCGAGGCCCCGGCCGGAGCCCTGGCCCTGGGGCCCATCCCGGACCGCCGCTTCGACAGCCGCTGGGGGCGCAGCAGTTACACCAGCTGGACCCAGGGGAACCACGCTGCGGCCCCCGAGGCCCTGGAGGAGGGGCGCGAGACCGATGCCCTGGCCAGCGGCGCCGCAGAGCTGCCAGGCGCCGACCTCGAGGGCAGCCCCTGGCCGGCGGACTCCCCCTGGC
>JBEDAU010000293.1:0-4460 GCA_041177605.1 Cyanobacteriota bacterium
CGGTTACGCACGAATTGGCCGGTCTTGAGCTGGCCGGTGAGATTGGGAAACGCCGCCTTCACCAGCACGGTGTTGGGTGAAGCACTGCTGCCGCTCACTCCGAAGTAGGGCGAGATGTAGACCACCTTTCCCGTACCGCTCACCGGCGGTGAGCCCTGGGATTGCAGCTGCACCGGCTGGCCCAGCTTCACCAGGCCGGCCTGGCTGGCCGGGATATCCATCAGGGTCCAGAGGGTGGAGTTGTCGACGATCCCGGTGATCGCCTGGCCCTGGCGCACGTAGTCGCCCAGCTTCACCGTGTCGAGGTCCCCCAGCTCGCCACTGATCGGCGCAGTCACGAACTTGTATCCCAGATCCGCAGCCCTGGCGCGCATCTGGTCGCGGCTCTGGATCGCCTGGGTGACGTAATAGTCGCGCTCCCGGGTCGACACCGCCCCCTGGTCGTTCAGAAAGATGTAACGCTCGGCGTTCACCGCATCCTTGCGGGCTTCGGCCCTGGCCGCATCCAGGCTGGCGCTCTGCTGCACGTTGTCGAGCACGAGGATCGGCTGACCGGCCTTCACCCGCTGCCCCTGGGTCGCCAGGATCTTCACGACCCGCCCGTCGACCTCCGGGCGCAGGGCCACATCGGTGGTCGACGACAAGCGGCTGACCACCTCGATCGCGGGGCTGAACTCCGCCTCACCAACCGTTTCCACCTGCACGGCCAGGGGCGGACGGGCCGGGGGCGCGCCGCCGCCGCATCCCACCAACAACAGCAGCCCGGGCAGGAGCAGGCGAGGAAAGGGGCGGGCCAAGCGGCTCAGGCGATCAAGCGCAACCTATCGAGGTCGATCCGGCCTGACAGCACTGCCGTGGCGGATGTTGAGCTCTCCAGAGGTGATCATCACCGCCCCGGGCGCCAGGCCGGCCAGCACCGGATAGCGGTTCTTCTGCAGGGGACCCAGCTGCACGGGGGTCTGGATGGCGAAACGGGTGGAGGGTGGAAGTCGGCGCAGGGAGTCGAGGCGCACCTGGCCAGGCCGGCGCTCCAGCTCCGCGACACTGCCCACCACCTGCACAAAGGCCTGACCTGCCATCCGACTGACCGCGCCGAAGGGGACCATCACCACCCGGCGTTCATCCAGGGCAATGCGGGCCCGACTGCGCTGGCCACTGCGCAGGGGGGCGACTCCGGTGGGCTGCAGCTGAGCCCGCACCACCACCACCTGGCTGGCGCCGCTCACGGCCGGATCCAGGGAACGCACCACGCCGGTGGCGATCGGCCGATCGCCCAAACCCTCGAGGAGCGTCACCACCTGGCCAGCGCGGACGCGGCCTGCCGCCGCCACCGGCACATCGATGCGGGCGACCAGCCGGTCGTTGCTCAGCAGGCGGGTCAGCACCTGGCCCGGCTGAATCACATCGCCGGGCTTCACGGCCAGATCGCCCACCACACCAGCAATGGGTGCCCGCAGATCCTTGAAGGCCAGATCCGCCTCACGGGCCACCAGGGCCTCGCGCGCCGAGATGTAATCCTCGCGGTATTGGTCACGCTGGAGGGCACTGGCCGCCCCCTGGCGCACCAGCAGCTCGAAGCGCTGGTAGGTGAGCCGGCGGGTTTCCATCTGGGCCCGCAGGCTGGCCACCTCGGCCCGCAACTGGGTCTGGTCGAGCACCAGCACCAGCTGGCCACGCCGCACGCGATCGCCCTGGTTCACCAGCAACCGCTCAATCCGTCCACCCACCTGGGCCGCCAGTTGCACCTCCTGATCGGCCTCCAGGCGGGCCACCCCGGTGAGCTCCTCTCGCCAGGCCTCCAGGCGGGCAACCGCGGTCTGCACCGGCATGATCCGCGGCTCGGGCCGAGGGGCACCGCAGCCAGCCAGGGGGAGCAGGGCAGCGGCCAGAAGGCCTGCCAGAGCGGGTGCCGGGGGGCAGCGGTCCATCGCCGGAGCGTATCGCCTGCTGGCGGGCGCCCAGCGAACCCCGCCCACGCTGCACGCCCACGATGATGAAGAGAATCCACAGCTGCCTTGGCCGACCTCTTCAGCCACCATCGCGGCCAGCTGCTCGAGCGGATGGCGCCACTGGCCGATCGGATGCGGCCCCGCAGCCTCGACGACTTCGTGGGGCAGGAGGCAATCCTGGGGGAAGGGCGCCTGCTGCGGCGGGCCATCGCCGCCGACCGGGTGGGCAACCTGATCCTGCACGGCCCACCGGGGGTGGGCAAGACCACCCTGGCGCGGATCATCGCCGGCTGCACCCGCGCCCACTTCAGCAGCCTCAACGCCGTGCTGGCTGGCGTCAAGGACCTGCGTGGCGAAGTGGATGCCGCCAACAGGCGGCTGGAGCAGCACGGCCTGCGCACCATCCTGTTCATCGATGAGGTGCACCGCTTCAACGCCGGCCAGCAGGACGCCCTGCTGCCCTGGGTGGAGAACGGCACCCTCACCCTGATCGGCGCCACCACCGAGAACCCCACCTTCGAGGTGAACAAGGCGCTGGTGAGCCGCTCGCGCCTGTTCCGGCTCCAGCCCCTCGAGCCGCCCCACCTGCAGGCGCTGCTGCAGCGGGCCCTGAGCGATCCCGAGCGCGGCTACGGCGATCGCGCCATCACGGTCACGCCCGAGGCGGCCGAGCACCTGGTGGATGTGGCCGGCGGCGATGCCCGCAGCCTGCTCAATGCCCTGGAGCTCGCGGTCGAGACGACCGAGGCCAACGCCGAGGGGGTGATCGCCATCGACCTGGCCATCGCCGAGGAATCCATCCAGCAGCGGGCCGTGCTCTACGACAAGCAGGGCGACGCCCACTTCGACACGATCAGCGCCTTCATCAAATCCCTGCGCGGCAGCGACCCCGATGCGGCCCTGTTCTGGCTGGCGCGCATGGTGGAGGCGGGCGAGAACCCCCGCTTCATCTTCCGGCGCATGCTGATCAGCGCCGGCGAGGACATTGGCCTGGCCGACCCCCAGGCCGTGGTGGTGGTGGAGGCCTGTGCCGCGGCCTTCGAGCGGGTGGGGTTGCCGGAGGGCCTCTACCCCCTGGCCCAGGCGGCGCTCTACCTGGCCGCCACCGACAAGAGCAACAGCACCCTGGCCTTCTTCGATGCCCTCAAGACCGTGCGCGCCACCGCCCGCCAGGAGGTGCCCAGCCACCTGCGCGATGCCAACCGCGACGGCAAGCTGTTCGGCGATGGGGTGGGCTACCGCTACCCCCATGCCTATGCCGAGCACTGGGTGGCCCAGCAGTACCTGCCCGGAGCCCTGCAGGGGGAGGTGTTCTGGCAGCCGGGGGAGCGGGGCTGGGAAGGCCAGCGGCGCCAGCAGCTGCAGCGGCGCCGGGCGGCCCAGCTGGCCGCCGCCGCCGAGACGGCGGCCGACCAGGGGGAACTGCTGAGCAGCAGCCCGGAGGATCCGGCCCTGGAGCGCTGGCTGCAGCGCCAGGCGAGCGCCGAGGGCGAGCGGCTCGACCAGCTGCGGCAACGGCTCTGGCAGGGCACCCCCTGGCGCCGCCACGACCGGGTGCTGGTGCTGGGGGCCCAGTCGTTGCTGTGGGCCCTCGACCCGCTCGACAACGCGCCGGAGGGGGGCGTGCTCATCGCGCTGGACCATGCATCGACCCGGGCCAGGCTGGAGGCCCAGCTGCAGGTACTCGACAGCCTGCGCCGCCCCGAGCTCGTGGTGGTTGCGGCCGATCAACCCGCACAGCTGCTGGCTTGCGCCGGCGGGGGCATGGCGCCCCGCTTCGAGTGGGTGGCGGCCCGTCAGCCCTGGCGTGCCCGTGGCATCGAGCAGATCCAGCCATGGTTGGATCTACTTTCCCCGTTGATCAGCCCCAGCGGCGGCTGGCGCCTGCTGTTCAGCACCCCGTTGCTGGCGCCTGCCACGGCCCTGGCGGAACGGGGATCAACCTCCCTCAGCCTGTCCAGGCTCGAGACCCTGCTGGAGGCTGAAGCCCGGTTGCTGGCCGTCGAACAGCAGCGGCTCGAGGCCATCACCACCGCCCTCGGTGCCATGGGCTGGCAGGTGAAGCAACAGAGCTGGCAGGAGAATCTCAGCCTCGAACTGGATGACACCCTGCTGGAGCGCTGGCTGGCCCCCCACAGTCGCTATCGCCAGCAACTGGCGGCCACCGGCCTGATGGGATCAGCCGAAGGGGCTGCACCTGCCGCCGTGCGCCAGCTGTTTCAGGCGGGTCTGGGGCAGCAGCTGCCCCAACGGCTGGAGCACCGCCTGCTGCTGGCCCGGCAGGGGAACCCGCGGCTGCGCCGCTGAGGGGGGACCCCACAAAAAAACCCCGGCATCGCCGGGGCTGGAGCCTGGGCCTGGGGACCAGGCTCACCAGAGACCGCGAATGGCCTCCGACTGGGGTGCAGGTGCGGGGGATTGCGTGCGCACTTCGGCCACGGGATCGGCCATCTGGTTGGCCTGAATGCAGGCCGGCAGGAACACATACCAGGAGAGCAGGGATGTGCACTG
>JBEDAU010000294.1:0-14807 GCA_041177605.1 Cyanobacteriota bacterium
CCCCAGGCCTGGGCCTCAGCGGCCAGCCAGCGGCGCAGACCACCGAAATCCAGCACAGCCCCCAGCGGCCGATGAGCCCACCACTGGCGGGGCTGCCCTCCAGGACCCAGCAGCTGCCAGCCACGCCAGCGGGCCGCCACCACCCTGCTGGGGAGATCGAGACCGGCCACGGCCTCCAGGGGCAGGGCCGCACTGCTGAAGGCGCCCTGGGCCAGATCGCTCAGCCGGTCCACCAGCAGCACCCCCACCCCGGCACGGGCCAGCTGGCGAGCCAGTTCTCCGCCGGCCGGGCCCGCCCCCACCACCAGCACCTGGCAGTGCCAGGCGCCGGACTCCGCCTCCAGGGTCAAACGGCGATCGCCTGGCGCTGGGCCGCAGGCCAGGCCGCCGCAAACCGCTCCAGGATCGACTCGGCCATCTGGCTGGGGGTCAAGCCCAGGGTCTGCTTGCTCTGCTCCGGGCTGGCATGGTCGACCAGCACATCGGGAATGCCGATCCGGAACACGGGCACCAGCACCTCGCGGTCGTTGAGGGCCTCCACCACTGCAGCGCCGAATCCGCCGGCCAGGGCGCCCTCCTCCATGGTGACCACCCGGCCGATGCGGCTGGCCATCGGCGCGATCAGGGCTTCATCCAGAGGCCGGAGGAAGCGGGCGTTGATCACGGCGGCGCGGATGCCCCGTTCCTGCAGCAGGCCCGCGGTGGCCAGGGCTGGATGCACCATGGCCCCGTAGGCCACGATCAGCAGGTCGTCGCCATCGGTGAGCAGCTCACCGCGGCCGATCTCCAGGGGCTGCCAGCCCTCCTCCATCAGCGGCACCCCTTCGCCCTCGCCGCGGGGAATGCGGATGGCACAGGGGCCATCGTGGTGGATCGACGTCACCAGCATGCGCTGCAGCTCGCCCTCGTCTTTCGGGGCCATCACGGTGAAGTTGGGCACACAGCGCAGGTAGCTGATGTCGTACTGCCCCTGGTGGGTGGGCCCGTCGGCGCCGACGATGCCGGCCCGGTCCAGCACGAAGGTCACCGGCAGGTTCTGGATGCCCACGTCGTGGATCAGCTGGTCGTAGGCGCGCTGCAGGAAGGTGCTGTAGATGGCGCACACCGGCCGCAGGCCCTCGCAGGCCATGCCGGCGGCCATGGTCACGGCGTGCTGCTCGGCGATACCGACGTCGAAATACTGGTGGGGCCGGGCCTTCTCCAACAGATCCAGACCGGTGCCGGTGGCCATGGCGGCGGTGATGCCCACCACCCGCGGATCCTGCTCACACAGCTTCACCAGGGTCTGGCCAAACACCTTGCTGTAGCTGGGTGGCTTCGGCTTGCTGGAGGGATAGGCCTTGCCGGTGGCCAGGTCGAAGGCGCTCTGGGCGTGGTAGCCCACCTGGTCGGCCTCGGCGAAGGGGTAGCCCTTGCCCTTGGTGGTGGCCACGTGCACCAGCACGGGCCCCTCGTGCTCGTGGGCCTGCTGGAACACCCGCACCATGCCGGCGATGTCGTGACCGTCGACCGGACCCATGTAGGTGAAGCCGAGCTCTTCAAACACCGCGCCCAGCTTGGGCACCGACAGGCGCTTGAGGCTTTCCTTGAGATTCTTCAGCTCCGGCGGCAGCTCGCCGTGCAGGAAGGGCAGGTGCTTGATCGCCTCCTCGGCATTGTCCTGCAGGAACTGCAGCGGCTTGCTGTGCCGCATGCGGTTGAGGTGGGTGCTCAGCGCCCCCACCGGCGGGCTGATCGACATGTCGTTGTCGTTGAGCACCACCAGCAGCCGCGTCTTGGGCAGGTGGCCGGCGTGGTTGATCGCCTCCAGCGCCATGCCCCCGGTGAGGGCGCCATCGCCGATCACCGCCACGCATTTGAAGTGTTCGCCGCGCTGATCCCGGGCCAGGGCCATGCCGAGGGCGGCGGAGATCGACGTGCTGGCATGGCCGGCACCGAAGTGATCGAAACGGCTCTCGCAGCGCTTCAGATACCCGGCGACGCCGTCTTTCTGGCGCAGGGTATGGAACTGGTTGTAACGGCCGGTGATCAGCTTGTGGGGGTACGCCTGGTGGCCCACGTCCCACACCACCTTGTCGTGGTCGAGGTCGAGGGTCTGGTACAGCGCCAGGGTGAGTTCCACCACCCCCAGTCCGGGGCCGAGGTGCCCCCCACTGGTGCTCACCACCTCGAGGTGGCGTTCCCGGATCTGGCGGGCGATTCCCTCCAGCTCGGCGATGCTCAGCCCGTGCAGCTGGTTGGGATGACTCAGCTCGCTGAGATGCATCTCGCCCCTTGAAGTGGCGTGCAATCTAGGCCGGCGGGCCGAACGGCTGGTGCGGATTGCGACACTGGGGCGATGAGCGACTACCTGCAGCGGATCCTGCGGGCCCGGGTCTACGACGTGGCGATCGAATCGCCCCTCGACCCGGCCCCGAACCTCTCGGCCCGTCTGGGCAACCGGGTGCTGCTCAAGCGCGAGGACCTGCAGCCGGTGTTCAGCTTCAAGTTGCGGGGGGCCTACAACAAGATGGCCGGTCTCTCCGCCGCCGAGCTGGAGCGGGGGGTGATCGCCGCCAGTGCGGGCAACCACGCCCAGGGGGTGGCCCTGGCGGCCCAGAAACTGCGCTGCCGGGCCGTGATCGTGATGCCCGTCACCACGCCGGAGGTGAAGGTGAAGGCGGTGGCCGCCCGCGGCGCCGAGGTGGTGCTGCATGGCGACAACTACGACGCCGCCTGCGCCGAGGCCAGCCGGCTGGGGGCAGAGCGGGGGCTCACCTTCATTCACCCCTTCGACGACCCGGAGGTGATTGCCGGCCAGGGCACGATCGGCATGGAAATCCTGCGCCAGTGCTCAGCTCCCCCCGACGCCATCTACCTGGCGGTGGGGGGCGGTGGCCTGATCGCCGGGGTGGCCTCCTTCGTGAAGGCGGTATGGCCGCAGGTTCAGATCGTGGGGGTGGAACCGGTGGATGCCGACGCCATGGCCCAGTCGCTGGCCAGGGGGGAGCGGGTGCGGCTGGAGCAGGTGGGGCTGTTCGCCGATGGCGTGGCCGTGCGCCAGGTGGGGGAACACACCTTTGCCCTGGCCAGGCAGACGGTGGACCGGATGGTGACGGTCGACACCGACGCCATCTGCGCGGCGATCAAGGACGTGTTCGAGGACACCCGCTCGATCCTGGAGCCGGCCGGCGCCCTGGCGGTGGCCGGCCTGAAGGCCGATGTGGCCGCCCAGGACCTGCAGGGCAGAACGCTGGTGGCGGTGGCCTGCGGGGCCAACATGAACTTCGACCGGCTCCGCTTCGTGGCCGAACGCACCGAGATCGGCGAGGGGCGTGAGGCGATGCTGGCGGTGGAGATTCCGGAGCGCCCCGGCAGCCTGCGGCAGTTCTGCGCCGAGCTGGGCACCCGCAACCTCACCGAATTCAGCTACCGGCTGGCCGATCCCAGCCGGGCCCACATCTTCCTGGGGGTGCAGACCGGCGGCAGCAGCGACGAGCGCGAGCTGGTGGAGGCCCTCACCGCCGCCGGGTTCCCCTGCCTGAACCTCTCCCACGACGAGTTCGCCAAGCTCCACCTGCGCCACATGGTGGGGGGGCGACTCCCCAGCGCCGCCCTCGGCTCAGGGGTGCGGGAACTGCTCTACCGCTTCGAGTTTCCGGAGCGGCCGGGCGCACTGATGCGCTTCCTCACCAGCCTGCATCCCAACTGGAACATCAGCATCTTTCACTACCGCAACCACGGCGCCGACGTGGGCCGGATCGTGGTGGGCGTGCAGGTGCCGGAAGCGGAGATGGCCGACTGGCAGGACTTCCTCGAGGGCCTGCACTACCAATACGTGGATGAGAGCGCCAACCCCGCCTATCTGTTGTTCCTGGGCGCGGTGCCGCCGGCGGTGGCGGCCGACCCCCTGCCTGCCCTGGCCTAACTGCGGTACCTTGCGGGCACTGAGCGGGGGATGCCGATGACCAGCGCCCCATCCGACCCAGCCCCCCCCGATCCGGTGTCACTCGATCCGGTGTCACCCGATCCGGTCTCCCTGTCGCTGCCGGCCCGGCTCGAGGCGATCCTCTACCTCAAGGGCCGCCCGCTGGGGCTGGGGGAGCTGGCCGAGATTGCCGGCACCACCAGGGAGGAGGCCGAACTGGGCCTGATCACCCTGATGGCCGATTACGCCCATCGAGACACCGCGCTGGAAATCCACCAGGAGGGCCAGCGTTACAGCCTGCAGCTGCGTGACAGCCTCGGGGATCTGGTGCAGAGCCTGCTGCCGGTGGACCTCTCCACGGCGGCGCTGCGCACCCTGGCCACCATCGCCCTGAAGAAGCGGATTCTGCAGTCGGAGCTGGTGGACTTGCGCGGCTCCGGCGCCTATGACCACATCAAGGAGCTGCTGGCCCAGAACTTCATCGAGCGCAAGCGCCAGAGCGAGGGACGCTCGTACTGGCTGAGCCTGAGTGAGAAGTTCCACCGCACCTTCGCCGTCAAACCGGAGGCGCTGCAGCCGCGGCGCCGGCAGGCTGCATAGAGTTCGGCAGACGTCCGCTCACCATCCCGGCGCCCATGGAAGTGCTTGCCCTGCTGCTGAGCGTGCTGGCCCGCACGTTTTCGATCTATTCGCTGATCCTGCTGGTGCGGGTGCTGCTGAGCTGGTTCCCCAATCTCGACTGGGGCAATCCGGTGCTGAGCACGGTGAGCTCGATCACCGATCCCTACCTCAATGCCTTCCGGGGGCTGATTCCACCGATCGGCGGGCTCGACCTCTCCGCAATCCTGGCGTTCCTGGCCCTCAGCTTCGGCCAGCAGCTGCTGGAGGGAGCCAGCATGAGCGTGATGGCCTCAGTTCTCTAGAGCCTGCTCGAGCGGCAGCAGTTCATCGTCGACGCCGGCCCGGGTGCGCACCGGGGCGCTGTAGCCGCGGGCCTTGACGTTGCGGAAGCTGAGGGGACCGGGGGTGCCGGCCGGCACCGAGAGCCGCACTGCAAAGCTCGACCGCCCGGGAGGCACATCCCCGATCGAACCCACCCGGGTGCGGTTCTGCAACACCGGCTCCCCACTGGAATCGAGGATCAGAGCAAACAGATCCGTATCCACCACGGGCTTGCGGCCGGGGTTCTCCACACTGCCGCGCAGGGCGTAGCAACTGGCGCCCGTCGGTCGCCTGAGCTCGGGCTGGGCACCCACGTCGCCGCTGGGGCAGGGCTCCAGCGACACCTCGCTCACCCGCAGATCGGCGGCCCAGGCGGCGCCCGGGGTCAACGCCAGGAGCAGCACCAGGCCCAGGCCCCAGAGGGATGACCAGGCCAGGCGGGGGCGCAGGCGGCTGTTCATCGGTGGTCTCCGTCGCCGCCAATCACGTTACGGGCGGCGCGGCTGGCCAGCTTGTCGAGGTTGGCCTGGGCCACGTCGTCCAGGTCGAGCCCCAGTTCCGTCGCCAGCTGGGCCACATACCAGAGCACATCCCCCAGCTCCAGCCTGAGCGCCTCGATCACCTCGGGGCTGAAGCTGCCGCCCCGATCCCGCAGCACCTTCTTGACCTTGTCGGCCACCTCGCCGGCCTCGCCGCAGAGGCCCAGGGTGGGATAGATGGGATTGTGGCCGGCATCGGGATAGCGGGCGGTCTGGCGCGACTGCAGCTGGTAGGTGGCCAGGTCCATGCCAGACGGCGTCGGGATGGGGCCGATGGTAGTTTCAGCCAAATCCAGGCGCCCCGATGCCCCAGCCCGATCTCATGCGTCGCACCAAGATCGTGGCCACCATCGGGCCTGCCACCGAGTCGCCCCAACGCCTGCGGGAACTGATCGCAGCCGGAGCCACCACCTTCCGGCTGAACTTCTCCCACGGCGACCACAGCGAGCACGCTGCCCGCATCGCCACGATCCGTGCGGTCTCCTCGGAACTGGGCGCCCACATCGGCATTCTCCAGGACCTGCAGGGTCCGAAGATTCGCCTCGGCCGCTTTCCGGGCGGTCCGATCACCCTGGCCAAGGGTGACCCGTTCACGCTCACGTCGCGCGACGTGGAGTGCAACCAGACCATCGCCACCGTCACCTACGACAAGTTGGCCGACGAGGTCGTGGCCGGCAGCCGCATCCTGCTCGACGACGGCCGCGTCGAGATGCGGGTGGAGCAGGTCGACCAGGCCCAGCAGACCCTCCACTGCAGCGTGACCGTGGGCGGGGTGCTCTCCAACAACAAGGGGGTCAACTTCCCCGACGTGCAGCTCTCGATCCGGGCCCTCACCGACAAGGATCGGGCCGACCTGGAGTTCGGCCTGGCCCAGGGGGTCGACTGGGTCGCCCTCAGTTTCGTGCGCAATCCTTCCGACCTGATCGAGATCAGGGAGCTGATCGCCAGCCATGGCCACGCCACGCCCGTGGTGGCGAAGATCGAGAAATTTGAGGCGATCGATCAGATCGACGACATCCTCCCCCTGTGTGACGGGGTGATGGTGGCCCGGGGTGACCTGGGCGTGGAGATGCCGGCTGAGGAGGTGCCGCTGCTGCAGAAGGAATTGATCCGCAAGGCCAACAGCCTCGGCATCCCGGTGATCACCGCCACCCAGATGCTCGATTCGATGGTGAGCTGCCCCCGCCCCACCCGCGCCGAGGTGAGCGATGTGGCCAATGCCATCCTCGACGGCACCGATGCCGTGATGCTCTCCAATGAGAGCGCCGTGGGCGACTTCCCGGTGGAGGCGGTGGCCACCATGGCCACGATCGCCAGGCGCATCGAACGCGACTATCCGCAGCGGGTGATCGACAGCCGCCTGGCCACCACCATTCCCAATGCGATCTGCCAGGCGGTGAGCACCATCGCCCGCAACCTCAACGCCGCGGCGATCCTGCCCCTCACCAAGAGCGGTGCCACGGCGCGCAACGTGAGCAAATTCCGGCCCAGCACCCCGATTCTGGCCATCACCAGCGAGCCGCGGGTGGCCTGCCAGCTGCAGCTGTGCTGGGGGGTGAATCCCCTGCTGGTGCCGGAGCAGACCTCGTCGACCAGCACCTTCAGCCTGGCCATGGGCATGGCGCGGGAACAGGGCTTCCTGCGCGATGGCGATCTGGTGGTGCAGACCGCCGGCACCCTCTCCGGCGTGAGCGGATCCACCGACTTCATCAAGGTGGGAATCGTCTCGGCGGTGCTCTCCCAGGGCACGGGCATCGGCAGCGGTTCCGTCAGCGGTCGGGTGCGGCTGGTGACCAGCGCCGAGGCCGCCAACGGCATCCAGCCGGGCGAGATCCTCGTGGTGCGCGACACCGACCCCACCTTCGAAGGGGCGATCCGCAAGGCCAAGGCCCTGATCACCGAAGCGGGTGGTGCTGAAAGCCATGCGGCCACCACGGCCCGGAGCCATGGGATTCCGGCGATCGTGGGGGTGAGCCATGCCCTCTCCAGCCTGGAGCAGGGGGAGATCGTCACCCTGGATCTGCAGCGCGGTGAAGTGCACCGGGGGGCCCGCAGCCACAACAGCGAGACCACCGGCGCCATCGTTTAAGTCTGCCGCGCAGCCCAACCATGGCCTCCAAGCTCCCCATGGCTGAAACGGTGGGGATGGCCCTCTCCACCCTGCGGTCCAACCGGCTCCGCAGTCTGCTGACGATGCTCGGCATCGTGATCGGCAACGCGTCTGTGATCACCCTCGTGGGGGTCGGCAAGGGCGCCCAGAATCTGGCGGAGGGCCAGCTCAGCAACCTGGGCGCCAACGTGCTGTTCGTGGTGCCGGGCAACAACGACACCCGGCGTCAAGGGCTCGACTTCCCCAAGACGCTGGTGCTGGAAGACGCCGTCGCCATCGCCGAGCAGGTGCCCAGCGTCAGGCGGGTGGCCCCCCAGATCCTGCGCAACGAGGTGGTGCAGAGCGGTGGCCTCAGCACCAGCACCTCCGTGGCGGGCGTCACCCCCGAATTTCTGCCGGTGCGGCAGTTTGAGGTGGCCCAGGGGCGTTTCTTCTATCCCAGCGATCTCAACGCCGCTCGCAACGTGGCGGTGCTGGGGCCCGACCTGGCCACCAAGCTGTTCCCAGGCAGGGCTCCCCTCGGCCAGCAGTTGCGCATCCGCAACCAGCCCTTTGAGGTGATCGGTGTGCTCGAGGCCAAGGGGGCCGTGTTCGGCCAGAACCAGGACGAGAACGCCTACATCCCGCTGAGCACGATGGTGAGCAAGCTGGCTGGCCGCGACCCCACCTACGGCATCAGCCTCAACTTCATCAGCGTGGAAGCCCGCGATGACGCCAGCATCAACGCAGCTGCCTTCCAGATCACCAACCTGCTGCGCCAGCGGCACCGGATTCTGCGGGACGACGACTTCGCCGTGCGCTCCCAGCAGGATGCTCTCACGATCGTGGGCACGATCACCGGCGGCCTCACCCTGATGCTGGCCGCCATCGGGGCGATCTCCCTGCTGGTGGGAGGAATCGGCATCATGAACATCATGTTGGTGTCGGTGAGCGAGCGCACCGAGGAGATCGGCCTGCGCAAGGCCCTGGGCGCCCGCAGCGGCGACGTGCTGATGCAGTTCCTGGTGGAGTCGCTGGTGCTGGCCAGCCTGGGGGGGGTGGTCGGCAGCGGGCTCGGCATCACCGCCGTGAGCGCCGTGGCTGCCTTCACCCCGCTGCCGGCCGCCGTGGGGGCCGGCACGGTGTTGCTCACCGTGGGCCTTTCCGGGTCGATCGGCCTGTTCTTCGGCGTGGTGCCGGCGCGTCGCGCCGCCCGGCTGGACCCGATCGTGGCCCTGCGCAGCCTCTGATCGGCCCGGGGGGACGGCAGCAACGGGTCGGCAAAGCCGAAAAATTCCTTAAAGAGCCGAAACCGTCGCCCTCGTCACCAAAGCCACACCCGTTGCAGTGGCTTAGTGGATCAGCCGCCGAGGCCTCTGGCCGTGAACCTTGTGTCATGTGGATACCGCAACAGCAGCGATCGGATGGTGATCGCGCGCTGCCTCGGACCGGATCAGTTCTATCTGGAGCGGGTCGTGTTCCCGTTCGAACTGCTCAGCTTCCAATGCCCGCCGCAGAGCGAGCTGGAGATCTGGACCCACGGCCTCGGTGGGGCTGAGTTGGTGGAACGCATCGCCACGGCCGACCTGGTGATCGAGGCTTCAACCGAACAGGAACCGATCGATCTGCAGCAGCACCAACAGGCCCTGGTGGGATGGCTGGAGGCGGGCTGAGCCCCGTTACACTTATTCAAAATCACTCTCAGCCATGAATCAGCGCTGGCGCGTGCTTGCTCTCTGGCTCCTGCCGATCGCCGTGGTGGCGTTCTTTGGCTGGCAGCTCCTCTCCGCCGGCGATGGTTCCGGCCTCCGCCCCGGGGGCCCCACCGTGGCTCCCCGCAATGCGGCGGTGGCCCGCATGAGCTACGGCCGCTTCCTGGATTACGTGGATGCAGGTCGGGTCACGGCCGTCGACATCTTCGACGGCGGCCGCAGTGCGGTGATCGAAGCGATCGATCCTGACCTCGACAACCGCGTTCAGCGGCTGCGGGTGGACCTGCCGGGGGTGGCTCCAGAGCTGGTCAACAAGCTCAAGGACCAGGGCATCAGCTTCGACATTCACCCCCCCCGCCAGGCACCGCCCGTGCTGGGCATCCTCGGCAACCTGCTCTTCCCCCTGCTGCTGATCGGTTCGCTGGTGTTTCTCGCCCGCCGCGGCAACGGCATGCCGGGTGGCCCCGGCCAGGCCATGCAGTTTGGCAAGACCAAGGCCCGCTTCCTGATGGAGGCCGAAACCGGCGTCAAGTTTGACGACGTGGCTGGCGTGGAGGAGGCCAAGCAGGACCTGCAGGAGGTGGTGACCTTCCTGAAGACTCCGGAACGCTTCACCTCCGTGGGCGCCAAGATCCCCAAGGGTGTTCTGCTTGTGGGACCTCCCGGCACCGGTAAAACCCTGCTGGCGAAGGCGATCGCCGGCGAGGCCGGTGTGCCCTTCTTCTCCCTGTCCGGTTCGGAATTTGTGGAGATGTTCGTGGGCGTCGGAGCCAGCCGCGTGCGTGACCTGTTCAAGCGCGCCAAGGAGAACAGCCCCTGCCTGATCTTCATCGATGAGATCGATGCGGTGGGCCGCCAGCGCGGCGCCGGCGTGGGTGGCGGCAACGACGAGCGCGAGCAGACCCTCAACCAGCTGCTCACCGAGATGGACGGCTTTGAGGGCAACAGCGGCATCATCATCATCGCGGCCACCAACCGGGCCGACGTGCTCGATTCGGCCCTGCTGCGGCCCGGCCGGTTTGACCGCCAGGTCATGGTGGATGTGCCCGACATAAAGGGGCGCCTCTCAATCCTCAAGGTGCACAGCCGTAACAAGAAACTCGCCGACGACGTGAGCCTCGAGGCGATCGCCCGCCGCACTCCGGGCTTCTCGGGCGCCGACCTGGCCAACCTGCTCAACGAGGCAGCCATCCTCACCGCCCGTCGCCGCAAGGAGGCCACCAGCCTGGCCGAGATCGACGATGCCGTTGACCGGGTGATCGCCGGCATGGAGGGCAAGCCGCTCACCGACGGCCGCAGCAAGCGCCTGATCGCTTACCACGAGGTGGGCCATGCCCTGGTGGGCACCCTGGTGAAGGCCCACGACCCGGTCCAGAAGGTCACCCTGATCCCCCGCGGCCAGGCTCAGGGCCTCACCTGGTTCTCCCCCGACGAAGAACAGATGCTGGTGAGCCGCGCCCAGCTGCGCGCCCGGATCATGGGGGCCCTTGGGGGCCGTGCCGCGGAGGATGTGGTGTTCGGCCGCGAGGAGGTCACCACCGGGGCCGGTGGCGACATCCAGCAGGTGGCCTCGATCGCCCGTCAGATGGTGACCCGCTTCGGCATGAGCGACATCGGCCAGTTCTCCCTCGAGGCCGGCAACCAGGAGGTGTTCCTGGGCCGTGATCTGATGACCCGCAGCGATGCCTCCGACACCATGGCCCGCAAGGTCGACGAGGCCGTGCGCCGGATCGTGCAGAGCTGCTATGCGGACACCGTGAAGCTGGTGGCCGAGCACCGGGCCTGCATGGATCGGGTGGTGGAGGTGCTGATCGAGAAGGAGAGCCTCGACGGCGATGAATTCCGCGCCATCGTCGGCGAATTCACCGAGATTCCCGAAAAGGAACGCTTCTCACCGATCCTCTCCGGCGCAACCGGCTAAACCAACCAGGGCGGACCTGCCACCGGGGGGATGCCGATCCCTCCGGTTTTTGTGATGGCCCCAGCCACGCATCGACGAGTCACGGATCACCGCTGACAGCCGTTCGGTCATTGTCTGCATCGCTGGAGCTCAGACTCCAGCAGCAGCACTACCCGGAGCGATCTGATGAGGCTGTACCCCGCCTCTGCCGGCAGCGCTCCGAGCAATAGATCACCTGGTCCCACACGGCCGCCCACCTGCGCCGCCAATTGAAGGGGCGGCCACAGACGGGACAGATCTTGCTGGGGCGCAGGGAGGGAGGCAGCCCCCTCCCGAGGGCGGGCTTGGCGGGTTGACCACGCTGACGTCCCATGGCGGGGGGCAGGTTGAGGTGCTGAATGGAAGGCCCTTGCGCGATCGCAAGCCGCTCGGGGGGATCGCCGCTCAGACGGGGCGCACGGGGCGCTTCTCGATCACCTTGTCGATCAGGCCGTATTGCATGGCCTCAGCAGGCGACATGAAAAAGTCGCGGTCGGTGTCTTCCTCGATGCGCTCGAGCGGCTGGCCGGTGCGATCGGCCAGCTCACTGTTGAGCTTTTTCTTGAGGTAGAGGATTTCGTCGGCCTGAATGCGGATGTCGCTGGCCTGACCCCGGGCCCCACCGAGGGGCTGGTGAATCATGATCCGGGAATGGGTCAGGCTGCTGCGCTTGCCCTTGGTGCCTGCACACAGCAGGAAGGCGCCCATGGAGGCGGCCAGGCCCACGCACACGGTGTGCACATCCGGCTTGATGTGCTGCATGGTGTCGAAGATGCCGAGACCGTCGTAGACCGACCCGCCGGGGGAATTGATGTACAGATAGATGTCCTTGTCGGGATCCTCGGCCTCGAGAAACAGCAGCTGGGCCACGATCCGGTTGGCCGATTCCGACGTCACCGGCTCCCCGAGAAAGACGATCCGTTCGCGCAGCAGCCGGGAATAGATGTCGAATGCCCGTTCGCCCCGGCCCGACTCCTCAATGACGATGGGGATCGTGGTCACAGGCAACGGGGAATGGCTGGGTCGATCCTACTGAGGACGGACCGCTAGGGTCGCTCCATTCCAGGCTCAGATGCCGTGAGCGCTGCTCTCACCGTTGCCGACAGCAAGCGCGCCTTCCACCGCGCCTTTCCCCATGTGATCGCGCCGATCTACCGGCGCATGGTCGACGAACTGCTGGTGGAACTCCACCTGCTCAGCCGCCAGCAGGGATTCCAGGCCGATCCCCTGTTTGCCTGTGGGCTGATTCAGGTGTTCGACAGCTTCGCCCGCGGCTACAGGCCGGAAGAGCAGCGCCCCAGGTTGCTGGCGGCCCTCTGCAGCGCCAGCGGCTTCGATGCCGACCAGCTGCGCCACCGGCGCGACCAGGCCGTGGCGGCGATGGGCAGCCACAGCGTGGACGAGGTGAAGCAGTGGATCGAACAGAAGGGAGCGGGTGCTCCCGAGCCCCTGGCCACCGCCCTGGCCAGCATTCAACGGCCGGATTTCCACTATTCGCGGCTCATGGGGGTTGGCCTGCTGAGCCTGCTGGAGGTGGCCCAGGGCGCCGACGGCATGGATCCCGCCACCCTGCGCAGCTACGCCCACGACCTCGGCGAGGCCATGGGCCTGCTGCGCGACCGTCTCGACAAGGACCTCAGTCTCTACGCCAGCAACCTCGAAAAGCTGGCCCAGGCGGTGGAGCTGATGGAGGAGACCGTGGCGGCCGAGCGGCGCAAGCGCGAACGGCAACAGGAGGAGCTCAACGCGTCGCGGGGAGAGGACCCAGCTGAAGGCGCCCCTGCAGCCGGCTGAGCGGGCCGCCACTGCGGGCAGCCGCCGCCAGCCGCAGCTGCGTGGCCCGCTGCACCACGGCGGGCAGCTCGATCGGCAGCAGGCCGCTGGCCGCCATGGCCGCTGGCCGCATGCTCAACTGCAGGCTGGAGGGCTGCAGCGGTTCGGGGGCGGGTGCAGCCGGAAGCGGCCCCAGGAACACGACCAATTCCGCGGGCCGCTCCGCCGAGCCCAGCCAGTACCAGCCCCCCACCACCGTGCCGTCGTCGCGGCGCCAAGTGGAGGGCGGTGGCAGCTCAGGCCGCCGCGGGCCCGATCCCCACTGGGGCGGGGCATCATCGAGGCCCTGCTGCTGCAGCCGTGGCCGCAGACCGCTGAGCAGCCGGGCCAGCTCCCGGCTCTGGGCACCGGCCCCGAACTGGAGCTCCAGCCCGGCCCGAAACGGACCGGCGGCCAGCGGCCGCAGCCGCAGACGGAAGGGGAGCTGCCGCAGCAGACGCAGCTGGGCCGGGCCGATGCCGTACCCGCTGGCCAGGGCCTCGCGCACGACGTTGCGGTCGAGAAAACCCTGCAGCAGCGGCGCCAGCGACGGCCCCCGCACCTCCAGCAGGAGGGAGGGGGATAGGGGCGGAGGAAGGGGCAGCGTGGCCTCCGGAGGCTCGCCGCTGGGAGCGGCAACGGCGGCGGCTTCCCCCTGGAAGGCCAGCTCGCCATTGAGGAGTTCCAGCGCCAGGCAACCCTCCTGGTAACGCAGCAGCAACGGCGCCAGCGCCCCACTCAGGCCACCCAGCCCGGCCGGTTTCCAGAACACCGCCTGCCGTTCCTGCAGCAGCAGCAGGCAACGGCGCTCCAGGCCCCGCAGCGGCCGCTGCACGTTGCGGAGCTGGTCCTGCAGGGCGCGCCGGGCCAGAGGGTCGGGGGCCACGACCAGCAGGTCGTTGAGCAGGAAGCTGTGGGGTGCCAGGCGTTGGGCCGCGGGACGATCGCCCTGCGGCAGGGGCACCACCAGGTAGGCCCCGCCCTCGCCGTGGCGCCCCCAGCCCTGCCACCAGGTGCGGCGCTGCTGGCGCCAGAGGCGATCGGCCAGGGGAGCCCCGAGCCGCTGGCGCCACAGCTGGGGCACCGGCCGGCTGGGGGCGGCCGGCAGGCTCTGCAACAGGGCCACCTGGGGCAGCAGCCGCTCCAGGCCCTGGGCCTCGGGTCGGGGCAGAACCCGCAGCAGCAGAGCCGGTCCCACCAGCAGCAGGGCGGCGGCGGCAGCGGTGGCCCGCAGGCGCAGACGCAGGCGGCTCATGGTCGGCCTGCCTGCAGCGCTGCTGCCGCGGCGGCCGATGGAGCCCCTGGCCCCGGCACCGGGGCGTAGAGCGTGGAGCGCTGCCAGGGGAGACGACCAAGCTGGTGAGCGGCGGCGGCGAGCGAGGCGGCGGTCTGGGAGGTGCCGCCTCGGGCTCCGGCCATGGTGGTGATGTGCTCTTCCATCAGCGTGCCACCCAGGTCGTTGCACCCCCAGCGCAGGGCCTCGCGGGCCCCGGCCAGGGTGAGCTTCACCCAGCTGGGCTGGTGGTTGGGAATCCAGGCGCCGAGTACCAGCCGGGCCTGGGCCGTGAGCAGCAACATGGCGGACCGATCGGGCTGGTCGCGGCCCACGCGCCGCCGCAGGGCGACGGGGGCCGCCTCACCCACGAAGGGCAGCAGCACGAACTCACTGAACCCGGCCTGGCCCTGGCCGCGGGCCCAGTGCTGGATGGCCACCAGGGTGAGCAGGTGGGCAGCGCGATCGGCCGGACCCTCGACGTGGCCGGCCATCAGGGTGCTGGTGGCGGCCAGGCCCTGGGCCATCACCTCCAGCACCACCGCCACCCAGTGGTGGGCGGAGAGCTTCTCCGGGCAGAGCACGGCCCGCACC
>JBEDAU010000295.1:0-8452 GCA_041177605.1 Cyanobacteriota bacterium
GCAGCGCCTGGCGGCGGCGGGCTACCGCGCCCACGCCGTGCTCAACATCGAGCAGATCACCCGGGTGCTGCTGGATGCGGGTCGACTCAGCCCCGACCAGGCCGCCACCCTGGTGCCGGAGTCGGCGGCAACCGACAGACCCACCACCCCCGTAGGGTGAGGGCTCGCCCTTGCGGTCTCCGGAAGCCATGAGCAGCAGCAACGGCCTCACGATCGGAGAACTGGAGGCCAACTACTCGCTGTACTGCAAGGCTCTGCGCCGGCTGCTGCAGGAAGGCCGCAGCCTGGCGGCGATTCAGCGCACGGTGTGCTGGCAGCGGCTCAGCCAGCTGCATACCTGTCTGCCGGGGCGCTACCGCGATCCGGACTACCTCTGCGCGGTGCTGAAGCGGGATCTGGCCTGAGTGCCGCTCGGGTGTGACTGATCCGCCGCGACCCGACAGCAACCGGCCGCCGCCGCGTTCGCTCTCCGAACCGTTTCTGCGCCGGCCTGTGTTCACCCTGGTGGTGAGCCTGCTGGTGCTGCTGGTGGGCCTGATCAGCCTGCCGCTGCTGCAGGTCGAGAACCTGCCGCCGATCGCCCCGGGCCGGGTCACGGTGCGGGCCACCTACCCCGGCGCCAGCCCGGAGGTGGTGGAGCAGGGGGTGACCACGCTGCTGGAGAAACAGTTCAACGGGCTGGAGCGGCTCGACACGATCCGCTCGGTGAGCTCCGCCAACGGCAGTGCGATCACCCTCAGCTTTGAGGGTGGCAATCCGGAGATCAACCAGATCAACACCCAGAACGAGGCCGCCGTGGCGGCCCGCCAGCTGCCGGCGCCGGTCACCCGCTTCGGGGTGCAGGTGCGACGCAGTTCCGACGATCTGCTGATGGTGCTGAGTTTCAGCGCCGACCGCGACACCTACAGCGACACGTTTCTGAGCGGCTGGGTCGACCAGGTGGTGCGCGACCGGCTGCAGCGGGTGCCTGGGGTGGGCAGCGTCAGCCTCTCCGGGGGCAGCAGCCTGGCCTTCCGGCTGTGGCTCGATCCGGGGCGGCTGGAGGAGCGTGGCCTCACCATCGCTGCGGTGCGCCGGGCCCTGCAGCAGCAGAACGTGCTGGCCGCCCTCGGGCAGGCGGGCGATGCGCCGTCGCCCCCAGGCCAGGACATCACCCTGCCGCTGCGGATGGAAGGGCGCCTGCGCAGCACCGCAGACTTCGAGGACTTGGTGGTGGACCGCACCCCCAACGGCGGTGTCACCCTGCTGCGCGACCTGGGCCGGGTGGAACTGGGGGTCGAGAGCTACGACACGATCGCCACCAATCTCCAGGGCCAGGCGGTGGTGGCCGTGGTGGTCTATCAGCGCGACGGCAGCAATGCGATCGCCGTGAGTGAGGCCGTGAACCGGGCACTCGAGGAGCTGGCCCCCAGCTTTCCGCCGGGCATCGAGCAGCAGCTGATCGTGGATGAGGCCGACTTCGTGCGGGGCAGCATCGAGGCCACCACGGCCAGCCTGCGGGACGCGGTTCTGCTGGTGGTGGTGGTGCTGCTGCTGGGGCTGGGCAACAGCCGCCTGGCCCTGATCACCGCCATCGCCGTGCCGGTGGCCCTGGTGGGGTCGCTCAGCGTGCTCCACCTGGCCGGCCAGTCGCTCAACACCCTCACCCTGTTCGGGATGGTGCTGGCTTCCGGGTTGGTGGTGGATGACGCCATCGTGGTGAGTGAAGACATCGGTCGCCGCCTGGAGGCCGGCACCCAACCTTTGCGGGCGGCCCGGGAGGCGATGGCCGAGCTGGGCGGTGCGGTGGTGGCCACCTCGCTGGTGCTGATCGTGGTGTTCGTGCCGGTGCTGGGCCTGGGCGGCAGCGTGGGGCGGCTCTACGGCCCGATCGCGATCACGATCAGTGCCGCCATCGGCTTCTCGACCCTCAACGCCCTCAGCTTCACGCCGGTGGCCGCCAGCCGGTTGCTGCATCCCGAGCGCCGGGAGCCGGCCTGGCTGCTGCGCTGGATCGATCCGCCCCGGCGCTGGCTGGAGGCGATCGAGGGGCCCTACAGCCGCTGGCTCGAGCATTGCCTGGGCATGCGCAGGCGGGTGGTCGCCCTGCTGCTGGCGGGGCTGGTGCTCACCGGTCTGGGGTTGCAGCACCTGCCCAAGGCCTTCATCCCCCAGGAGGACAACGGCCAGCTGCGGGGGGTGGTGATCCTGCCCGATGGCATGGGCCTGCAGCGGACCCAGGCGGCCCTGGAGCAGGTGCGCCGGGCGGTGAAGCAGGAGCCGCTGATCACCCGCGCCAACTTCTATGCCGGGCGCTCCTTCGGCGACAGCAGCCCCAGCAAGGGCACCTTCTACCTGCGCCTGGCTCCGATCGAGCAGCGCCGCAGCCCGGATGCCTCCACCCGTGCCGTGGCCGAGCGGCTCAACGCACGCCTGCGCCGTGGGGTGGAGGGGGCGATGGTGCAGCTGAGCGAGGCTCCCTCGGTGCGGGGCTTCAGCGCCGAAGGCGGCCTGGAGCTGGAGCTGCTCGACAGCAGTGGCGGCCAGCTGAGCCTGGAGGCCTTCGAGCAGCAGGCCCAGGCCTTCATCCGCAGGGCCAATGCCACCGGCGCCTTCGAGCGGGTGTCCACCCGCTTCTCCGCCGGCGCGCCCCAGCTGCAGCTGATCCCCGACCGGCTGCAGCTGGCTTCCCTGGGCGTCGACCTGGCTGCGGTGGTCGACACCCTCGGCGCCAGCTTCGGCAGCGACTACGTGAACGACAGCTTCGAGAGCGACCAGGTGCGCAAGGTGATCGTGCAGCTCGATGGCGCCGGCCGCCGCGACACCGGGGATCTGCTCGCCCTGCAGGTGCCCAACCGCGAGGGCCAGCTGGTTCCCCTCGCCCAGCTGGTGCGGGTGGAACAGGGCAGCGGGCCCACCAGCATCAACCGCACCCGCCTGGTGCGCTCGATCAGCATCCGCGCCCTGCCCAGAGCCGGTGTGAGCAGCAGCCAGGCCATGGCGATCCTGGAGCGGGTGCAGCGCGACCAGGGCAGCGCGGGCACCGAGCTGGAGTGGGCCGGCCTGGCCCGGGAAGAGGCCCGGGCCGGCGGCAGCAACGTGCGCGTCTTCGTGCTGGGCGTGGTGGTGATGGTGCTGGTGCTGGCGGCCCTTTACGACAACTTCATCGATCCGTTCATCATCCTGGTCACCGTGCCCCTGGCCCTGCTGGGGGCTGTGGTGGGCCTGGGCCTGCGCGGCTTGCCGCTGGATGTCTACGGCCAGATGGGCCTGCTGGTGCTGGTCAGCCTGGCCGCCAAGAACGGCATCTTGATCGTGGAGTTTGCCAACCAGCGGCTGGCCGAGGGCAGCGACCTCGACAGCGCCATCCGCGACGCCGCCCGCACCCGTCTGAGGCCGATTCTGCTCACGGCCATCTCCTCGCTGGCGGGGTTCCTGCCCTTGCTGCTGGCCAGCGGCTTCGGCTCGGGCAGCCGCCTGAGCATCGGCACCGTGGTGTTCTCCGGGCTGCTGGTGGCCACGGGGTTGAGCCTGTTTGTGGTGCCGGTGGTTTACCGGATCGTCAAGGGTTGGGAGTGTCGTCGCGCTGGCGCGACTCCTGCACCGTGAGCCTGCTGATCAGCACCCCCATCACGGCGGCCACATAGACCGTGCCGGTCACGGCCACCGCCACGCTGACCATCTGGGCCAGGGGGGTCTGGGGGGCCACATCGCCATACCCGGTGGTGGTGAGGCTCACGAAGGCGAAATAGTGGAGCCGCACGAAGTTGAGCCCCCACACAGGGGTTTGCCCCCCCGCCAGCGACTCCACCTCGGCATGGCTGAAACTGCCGGGGGCGATCGTTTCGAGCGCACAGAAGAGCAACCCTGATGTCAGCCCCAGCATCAGGTAGCCCGCCAGGGCCCCGCGCAGCACCAGGCCATTCACCAGTTGTTCCTGGGCCAGCAGGCGGATCAGGCGGATTGCGCTCCAGCCGCTGAACAGGGTCCACAACACGATCACCGGAATGCCCGTGCTTCGCTGTTCCAGGGGGGTGAGCGTCCACAGCAGCCACACCCCAACGGCAGCCAGGCCAGCGGTCTGGAACAGCCTGCGGGGCCAGGGACCCGCCTGCAGCAGGGCGGGCGGGCGTCCCAGGCCACGGATCAGCACCAGCCCGAGCAACAGATAACCGATGGAGGCCAGTCGGTTCCAGGGATGGGGCAGGGCAAAGCACACCAGCAGCGCCACGCAGACAGCGAGCAGGCGGTTGTAGTGGCGGTGGTGACGGTTTCGGGTGTTGCCCGGGGAGACCTGAGCCGGCATCACTCCAACGCCACGGTGCCCCCATGATTGGTGGTTGCGGGTGTCGACGTCGATGGCCGTCGTCGACCACCCGCCAGATCAGCATTGACTGACCCGGGGCGAATTGATACTCGATGGTTGCCCATGGCGTGTCCTTGCGCCGTTGCGTGGAGATCCTTCCCAGCCCTGGGAGTGTCTCCGCTCTGGCCTTCTTTCGCCAGCCGTTGGCCAGTGTTGAAACCCTCCTTGCTGCAGTGGCCCCATCCACCAGGGCCGAGTGGTTCTGGCACCGCCACCAGACCGATCAGCTGATGGTGCTGCGCGGCGGCATCGCCCCAGTGATGGCCGCCAGTGATGGCCGTGACCACCTGCCTTGCCCCTTGCCCGGGGTGCCGGATTCGCTCGCCCTCGACTGATCCAGCCAGGCAAGGGGCTGTCAAGCCCATCAGTCAATCAAACCCGAGCAGGTCAAAGATCTCCCGATCCTTGAGGGGCTCCACTTCGAGGGGCTGCACGCTTTCGAGCATGGCGCGGGCAAGCTTGAGGTATTCGTTTTGCACCTGCTCCACCTCGGGGCTCGGCTCCATCTCAAAGATGGTGCACTTCTTCAGGCGGGAGCGGCGGATGGCATCCACAGCCTGGAAGTGGGCCAGGGTCTTCATGCCAACACGATCGTTGAAGCGGTCAATCTGATCCGTGTCTTCCGAGCGATTGGCCACGACGCCGCCGAGCCGCACCTTGTAGTTCTTGGCCTTGGCCTGGATGGCAGCAATGATCCGATTCATGGCGAAAATCGAATCGAAATCGTTGGCCGTCACAATCAGGCAGTAGTGGGCGTGCTGCAGGGGCGCAGCAAACCCGCCACACACCACGTCCCCGAGCACATCGAAGATCACGACGTCGGTGTCTTCCAGCAGGTGGTGCTCCTTGAGCAGCTTCACGGTTTGGCCGGTCACATAGCCGCCGCAGCCGGTGCCGGCCGGTGGACCGCCCGATTCCACGCACTGCACGCCGTTGTAGCCCTCGAACACGAAATCTTCGGGCCTGAGCTCCTCGGTGTGAAAGTCCACGGTCTCCAGGATGTCGATCACCGTGGGCACCATCTGTTTGGTGAGGGTGAAGGTGCTGTCGTGCTTGGGATCACAGCCGATCTGAAGCACCCGCTTGCCGAGCTTGGAGAAGGCGGCGGAGAGGTTGGAGCTGGTGGTGCTTTTGCCGATGCCGCCCTTGCCGTAGACGGCGATCACCAGGGCTCCCTCCTCAATGTTCAGGGATGGGTCCTGGTGCACCTGAACGCTGCCCTCCCCATCGGGGTGGCGGGTGGCCGGCGGTTGAAGCGTGGTGGTCATGGGTAACGCTGCGGCTAGGGCACGGGGGTGGGATCGGTGGCGGCTTCGCACCGCCCCCATCGCTCCGGTACCGGTCCATTTCAGGGGGGCGCAGAGGCCAACCGGTGGCTCGCCAGCAAAGCGAAACATCCAGGGTTTGTTCTGTGTGGAAAACCAGGTTTGCAGCTGAGTAGTTATTCCCAATTTCCCCCGATCTCGGCTCCCAGGGCTTGACGATCAGGCCTGCCTGTGACCCGGATTGGCTCCTGCCTGGGCGAGACCAGTGGACGCTCGGCGGGGAAACGTGGGAAGGCCGGCCACCAGCCGGCTGGACGTGGGCGTTGAGATCCCCCGCATGCCTGGAACGTCAGCCCCGTGCGTCAGCTGAACCCGGCAAATTCCGCAGCCAGCTGCTGTTTCAGATCCTCATCCAGCGGCAGCACCGGTAACAGCCGCTGCACTTGCAGGGCCGTGGAGCTGATGCTGCCCCGTTCCTGCTGATGGGCGACCCGGGCCTGGTGATACAGCCTCAGGGCCCGCTCGCCTTCGCCCAGCAACAGCAGCGCTTCCGGCTCGGTCACCCGTTCCCAGTAGTCCGGAGCGGGCTGGCCGTTGCGCGCCGCCAACCGCTCCTGCAGCACGTCCAGCACCTGACGGGCCAGGGCCTGGGCTGCGTTCAGGTCTCCCAGCAGGGCGGCCTTGGAGGCCGCATTGATCCCGGTGTAGGTGTCGCTGGGCACCTTGGCAAAGCCTTCGGCATACAGGGCCTGGGAGCGCTCCAGGGCATCGCGGGCAGCAGGCCCATCCCCTGCCTCGCCGCGCTGCTGCCAGAGATCGGCCCACACAGCCGCCAGCATGCCCAGGGTTTCACTGTCGCGTTGCGAGGCCTCCAGCAGTCGGGTGAGTTCATACTGGGCCTCCTGCAGGCGGCCGATGCGGCGCAGCAGGAGCCCCTGCAGTTGCCGCAGGCGCACGGAGCCGGGGAACCGCTGCAGTGCCGCGGCCAGGGCCTCTCCTGAGCGACCAGGGTCATCCGGACCGTATTGGCGGGCGCCGATCAACAGCTCCACGGCCCTGGCCGGCAGTTGGGGCGTAGAGGTGTAGGCCGGCTCCTCACTCTTCACGCGTGCCGCGATCTGGTCGAACAGCCCGGACTCGGCCAGGGCCTTCAGATCGGCCGGTTCCTGCTGCATGGCCCTGTCGTAGGCGCTGGCCAGCCGCACCGCCTGCTCGCCCGGGGGCTGGCCCCGCAGACCCGCCATCAGCTTCACCAGTTCGACACCGCTCGGGCCATCGGGATAGGCCGAAAAATCCAGAAAGAGCTGGCCTCCCAGCAGTCCCGGTGGCTTCTGCCCATCGAGGGAGGCCACCACGTAGAAGAAGGGAAAGTCCGTGCTGCAGCTGTTCCGCTGCCGGGCGCTCATCGCATCGATTTCGGCTTCCACCCAGGCTGAATCGCTGGTGCGCGTCGACCAGATCAGCACTCCGCTGGCGCTCAGTTCCAGATTCCGCCCCAGTTGTGAGGTGAGCCCCTGGCCTGCCACCAGGGCGAACTGATCCAGAAACACGCGATAGCCGCACTGGCAGAGCACGTCATAGAGGCCGATCGTCCAGAGCCGATCCAGGGATCGGTAGGAGAGAAACACATCCCACTGCAGACCCGACGGACGAGGGCGGGGGGTCGGGCAGACGTCCAGCCAGCTGCTCATGGTGTCTTCTGTAGGGGTGTCTTCTGTAGCGCCAAAACGGCGTCGATCCCAGTTTGCTTGACGCGTTACGACAAGCTGGCCAGTCTGTTGACAGGGGGATCGCAATCACCTGATTGCCCTGCAGTTTCGGGATTGCTTGTCATGGCCAGCCAGAAGACCTTCCTGGATGCGCTGTACGACTTTCTCTGCATGGCCCGCCATCGCCCCCAGGCACTGGTGATCCGTTTTTTTCTGGATCAGGTGGTGGAGCACAGCGACCTGTGTGACAGCGGCGCGGTGCTGGTGTACGTGCCAGACAACAGCAGGAGTGGCAGTGGCAACCTCAAGGTCTGGAATCTGAAGACAGACATCAACAGCTTGGCCTCCTGGGGGCACATGAAGATGCAACTGCCAAACTCGGAAGGCATCTCGACGCTGGTGTTTCAAAAACGGGCACCGGAGTATGCCCCCATTGCCAACCAGCACCCTCGTTATTGGTGGCCTAAGAATGAAGATGGCGATGAGTATGCGGAGGGTTCCTGTTATGGCGTCCCTATTTTGCTCTTGGACCGCCGAGAGCGCCGGGAGCCTTTTGGTGTTGTGATTTTCAAGAATCGCAAGGACCACAGCATGAATGAAAAAGACCGTCGAAATATGGACATGGCCGTGAAGGCTCTTGAGGCGATGATGTCGCTCTCTCCCAAGAAGTTGGTGGAGGATAAGCGGGTGTTTATTGTCCATGGCCACGACGAGGCCTGTCGAAAGCAGTTGGAGGATGTTCTCGTGGCCAATGACCTCAAGCCGGTCGTGATTCAGGCCATGGCAAGAACGGGTGAAGATCTGCTGGGCTTTCTGGAGGATAAAATCCGTTCCTGTATGGCGGGCTTCATTCTGTTGACCCCTGATGATGAGGGGAGGCGCTATGAATTTGGAGAGCAGCTCAGGCTTCGGGCCCGTCAGAATGTCATTTTTGAAGGGGGATACTTAACGGCTTTGTTCCGTGATACCAACCGCATCTGCTTCATCCAAAAGGGTGATATCGAGATTCCCTCGGATCTTGGTGGGTTGCTGATGGAGAAGGTGTCTGGCTCGATCGACCCACGCAGGATTGAGCTCACCTTGCAGCAGTGGGGTTTGATCAAGGGCAAAGATGGTGCTCTGGCCCCTGTGCA
>JBEDAU010000296.1:0-4624 GCA_041177605.1 Cyanobacteriota bacterium
TGGGGGAAGGGGTTGGTGGCATTCCAGGCCAGCTTGTGGGTGCAGAACCAGCGCACGCCCGTGGCCGCCGCCACTGAGGGCAATCCGGCGCCGAAGCCGAAGCTGTCGGGCAGCCAGGCCAGCTCGTGGCGCAGGGTGGGGAAGGTGGCCCGGCTGAAGGCCTGTCCCTGCTCAAACTGGCGCAGCAGTGAGGCGGTGCTCACCAGCACGCAGTCGCTCTCCACCCAGGGACCGTTGATCGGCTCGAACCGGCCAGCCGCAACGGCCGCCTGAATGCGGTGCATCAGGGCCGGCCGGTGCTGCTGCAGCCAGGCATAGAGAGCCGGGGTGGAGTGGGCGAAGTGGAGTTCGGGAAAGCGCTCGGCCAGGTCGAGAACGGAGCGGAAGGTGCGCTCCGCGGCCTGCCAGGTGTCGGCCACAGGCCAGAGCCAGGCCAGATCGAGGTGGGCATGGCCCAGCACATGGAAGCCAGCGCCGGCAGGGAGGTCGAGGGGCTCACCGGCCTGCCGGCGCAGGGCCAGGAGCTGCTGGCGGGTCTCATCCAGCAGGCCCGCCGGATCGGCGGGATCCAGGGGCTCCAGCTCGATGCGGCTGTGGATCAGGGCCCCATCGTCGTGGAGGGGGCTGCGCAGCTGCAGCGCAAGCCCCAGGGGTTCCCCCCGCCACCAGCGCGCCGGCAACGGCCAGCGGCAGGCGGTATCAAACAGATCGCCGCAGTGCACCAGCTGGCCATCCACCCGCAGCTCCGCCGCGTCGGCCCACCAGCGCAACACCAGCCGGGCCCGTGCCAGCGACGCCCTGTCCCGCCAGGCCGGCGGGCAGACAAGGTCCAGGTGCAGCGTGCGCCATTCGCCGCCCCGGGGCCAGATCACCAGGCCACGCCGAAACCAGTCGGGGCGGTGGCGCTCCCCCCAGGGATGGGCGAGGGCAGTGCCGCAGGTCCCATCGGGGTGGGGACAGCGCCACAGCGGCTGCAGGTCCCAGCACGTTCGTGACTGAAACGTTTCAATCCGGTGCGGCTGCCCTGGGTCCCGGGCCTCAGGCATCTTTGGATGGCGTGCCAAGTCCATAGGATGATGCGGCTGCCGGGGGTCATCCAGGCCCACAGAGGTGCCTGTCACCGCCCGACATCCGTCCATCCCTGACTCCCCAGCCCCGCCCGCTTTCTCCCCAGGCCGAACCATGCTCGCCCTCAAGATCTCGGTTTATTCGGTCGTCTTCTTCTTCATCGGGATCTTCGTGTTCGGCTTTCTGGCGAGCGATCCCAGCCGCACCCCCAGCCGCAAGGATCTCGAGGAGTGAGCCTCCACGGCCAGCCCGCCAGCCACTGCGCCAAAGGCTGAAGTCAGCCCTTCAGGTGGTGCATCTCGACCAACCCATGCTCACCGGGCATGGGATAGACAGCCCTTGAGCGGCTGCTACTCACCCAACCATGAGCGCGGCGCCTCCCTGCAGCAAGCCTCTCCGGGCGGGAAATTCGTTGGGCCACCGCGGCAGCAGGCCGCTCCTGCGGCTCAGCTCCTGGGTCTGGGGGGGGCAAGGTCTTCCGCTCGCCCTTGTTGCCCTGATCACGGCTGTCCCCCTGCCGTCACGGGCTGCGGAGCCGCCCCCCGCTGGAGCCGGAAATCCCGAAGGGGAGCTGCGCCCTTCAAGCCCCGGGATGGCTCGGTTTGCGGTGATCCGGGCCGATCGGCAGATCACCGACCGCCAGCTGGGTCGGGTGATCGCCTACGGCAACGTGCTGGTTGAGCTGCAGGGCTGGCGACTCTGGGCGGATCGGCTGGAGTACGCCGACGCCGATCGCAGCGTGCGGGCCACGGGTCAGGTGCGCCTGCAGAAGGGAGATCAGTATCTGCAGGCCAGCAGCCTGCGCTACAGCGACTGGGAGGGGAGCGGCGAGCTGCTCGATGTCTATGGCGTGATCGATCGCGACACGCTGCCGGCCGCCCTGCAGGCCACCCCGGAGACCAACCGGTCGGCCCCTGTCCGCCCTGCCGCCGATCCCGACTTCACCTTCGCCTGCCCTCCCCTGGCCGCCCGGGGCGACCAGCGGCCCACCGTGCACGTCCTGCCGCTGGGCCGCCTGCCCCTGCCCACCATCCCTGCACCTCCTGGCTGCCCCGGGGCCGTCGAGGCAGGCCCGCAGGCCCCGGGCCTGGAGCACACCCTCACCGAGACGGTCCTCGGTCCTGGCCTGAAGCCCGGCACCGTCGCCCCCATCCCGCCCCTGCCGACTCAAGCAACCGAAGAGCGCGTCCGCAACGTGCAGTTCCAGCAGAGCCTGGACACCGCCATCAAGCTCGACCTGTCGGCCGTGATCGACTCAGCCGATACGGCTGACAACAATCCCGCCGGGGGGCGTTACCGGCCGGCCCAGGGGCCGAAGGGGGCCATCAGCCGCATCCGCTTCCAGGCCTCCCGGCTGTCGATGCAGGGGGACCGCTGGACGGCACCCGAGGTCGCCTTCACCAACGACCCATTCACCCCAGCCAATTCCTGGACCATCGCCCGCCAGGTGACAGCCGTGCTGGAGCGATCCACAGGCCTCACCCGCATCCAGGCACGCAGCAGCCGGATCCTGCTGGACCAGCGACTCTCCGTGCCCGGTATCACCAACACCACCATCGGCGGCGAGGAATCGCGGCTGGTGATCGATATCGATCGCAAGGATCGCGATGGCGTCTACATCGGCTACAACCTCCCGCCGATCGCCATCGGGCAGACAGGACGCCTGCAGCTGCAGCCCCAACTCATGCTGCAGCGCCTGATCGAGGGCAAGAGCAACAGCTTCATCGAGCCGGGGGCCGGTCTGGGCAGCTCCACGGTCGAGCAAGCGTTCAAGGCAGGGGATGCGTTCGGTCTGGAGGCCCTGCTGAATCTGCCCGTGGCCGGCATGCAGCTCAACGCCGATCTGAGCCTCGCCAGCTTCGATCCTGACCATTTCGCCAGCGGCACCCGCAGCATCGCCACCCTCAGCAGGCCACTCGGACTGAGCTGGGCCCCGTCGGCCACGGCCAGTCTGTTCGGTGGCTACCGGGAACGGATCTACAACGGCAGCCTGGGATTGCAGAACCTGATCTGGTCTTACGGAGCCAGGTTGTCCGGCAGCCACAGCATCGATCTATCCCCGCAGCGGCGCAGCCCGACCCCGGGTTCACCAGGCAGCCCACGCGGCCCCTATTTCAAGCCGCTCAACCTCAGCTGGGGTGTGCAGACGGGCAACTACCAGGCCCAGCTGTTCAACAGCGAACAGCTGGCCACCCTGTGGCGCACCAATCTGAATGTGCGGGCCGGCACCTCACTGCGCATCTGGGAAGGCCGTCAGGCCTACAACGGCAGGGGCCAGCAGGGCCTCCGCTATGGGCCCATTCCGGTTCAACCGGGTCTGGGCCTGGACCTGGGACTTGCCGGCACCCTCAACTACTACGGAGACGGAACGGAGCAGAACACCGTCTCGCTCTGGGGCGGCCCCAGCCTCACCCTGGGTCAGTTCGAGAAGCCCTGGCTGGATTACACCCGCCTGGCCGTCGCCATCGGCGGCACCCTGCGCAGTGGCCTGAGCCCCTTCGGCTTTGACCGCGCCGTTGACCTACGCACGCTCAGCTTCAACGCCAGCCAGCAGATCTACGGCCCGCTGGTGCTGGAGGGAGGAGCCACCTTCAACATCGACCCCGACTCGGAGTATTACGGCGAGGCCTCGTTCAGCTACATCGAAGTGAAGCTGCAACGGCGCTCCTATGAGATTGGGGTGTACTACAGCCCCTACGACGGCATCGGCGGGATCCGGCTTCGGCTCAACGACTTCAACTTCACAGGCCCCGGCACCCCCTTCGTCCCGAGGCCAGCTGAAACCCGCGAGGCGGTCACCCCCAACCGCCGACCCGGCAGTTCATGAGCATCGCCAGCATTGGCGAGCGCACAGCCGCCTAAGCGAAGGCGGCCAGATAGGGCAAGCGGGCAGCGGTGCTCTGCAAGGCCTGGTGATTAGCCAGCAGCTGGCCCGTGGCATCCCACTGGCCACTCACCAGCATCTGGTGGGGGCCAGGATCCAGGTGAACGGGCCAGCGATTGGCGCCAACGAACTCACTCTCGAGCTCGACCTCCAGAGCCTCCAGATCCAGCAGCAGCTCGGCACCAGGATCGGCGGCAATCGCCTCCTGCAGGGCCCGCACCGTCTCGGGTTCGGCGCTGAGGCAGGGGATGCCCAGGGCCAGGCAGTTGCCGAAGAAGATCTCCGCGAAGCTCTCGCCGATCAGGGCCCGGATACCCCAGCGCATCAGCGCCTGGGGGGCATGTTCGCGGCTGGAGCCACAGCCGAAATTGCTGTTCACCACCAGCACCGAAGCCTGCTGGTGCTCGCTGCGGTCAAACGGGTGCGCGCCGCCGCGTTCAGCCCGGTCGTCGGCGAAGGCGCCGCGGGCCAGATCATCGAAGGTGACGCACTTGAGGAAACGGGCCGGGATGATCCGGTCGGTGTCGATGTCGGCCCCCACCACGGCCACGCCGCGGCCGCGGTGCTGGCGGATCGGACCGGTGGGGAAGGGGCGCGGGCTGGTCATGGCAGGCAGATCAGATCACGAGATCAGGCGTTGAGCAGTTCGCGCACATCGGTGACGCGCCCGGT
>JBEDAU010000297.1:0-7773 GCA_041177605.1 Cyanobacteriota bacterium
CCTCAGCGGCGAGATCGCCGAGCTGGAGGCGCGCAAACAGCAGATCGAGCGGGAGATCGCCACCAGCTTCACCGGCCAGGCCGATGGCATCGCCCGCCGGCTCAGGGGCTTCCAGGAGTACCTGGTGGGGGCCCTGCAGGACCTGGTGGTGGCGGCCGACCAGATCGAGCTGGTGCCCCAGCCCCTGCTGGTGCAGCCCTCCCCCCTCGATGCCAGCCCGGCGGCCGCTGCCGGCGGCGAGAGCGCCGCCCCGCCGCTGGCCGCCGCCGGCCTGTTCAGCGCTGACGCCGAGCTGATCCGCAGCCGGCTGGAGAGCTTCCAGGGCCAGCCCGATTTCTACGCCGACCCCTGGAAGCTGCGCCGCACCCTCGAGACAGGGGCCGCCGCCCAGCTCGACAGCTGGTTTCTGGAGCAGGGCGGCCGCGGGGCCCAGCCCAGCAGCGGCAGCCGCAACCGCAACGCCCTCACCACCGCCGCGGCGATCGCCATCCTCGGCGAGCTCTACGGCGATCGCTTCCAGACCCTGGTGCTGGCCGGTCAGCCCGAGCGGCTGGGCGAATGGCGCCGCGGCCTGCAGGATTGCCTCGGCCTGGCGCGCGAGGATTTCGGCCCCGCCAGCGGCATCGTGCTGTTCGAGCGACCCGACGCCCTGATCGACCGGGCCGACCGCCTGGAGGAGCGGGGCGAGCTGCCCTTCATCGTGATCGATGCCGCCGAGCAGGTGGTGGAGATCCCGATCCTGCAGTTCCCCCTCTGGCTGGCCTTCGCCGCCGGTCCGGGCGAGATCGCCAGCGAAGCCGACTTCGCCTGAGCGGCGCTGCTCACCGGAACCGCGCCGTTGCCGGCGGCCCTGTCCCCCGATTCCCCTCCCCGCCATGCCCACCCTGTTGCTGCTGCTCGCCGGCTACCTGCTGGGCTCCATTCCCGCCGGCTACCTGGCCGGCCACTGGTGGCGCGGCGTCGACATCCGCCAGGAGGGCTCCGGCTCCACCGGGGCCACCAACGTGCTGCGGGTGGTGGGCAAGGGCCCGGCGCTGCTGGTGTTCCTGGTGGATGTGCTCAAGGGCACGGCGGCGGTGCTGCTGGCCCAGGCGCTGCAGCCCGGCGCCGACGGGGTGGCCGTGGCGGCGGGCCTGGCGGCCCTCGCCGGCCACATCTGGCCGCTGTGGCTGGGCTGGCGCGGCGGCAAGGCGGTCGCCACGGCGCTGGGCATGCTGCTGGGCCTGGCCTGGCCGGTGGGGCTGGCCTGCTTCGGCATCTTCCTGGCCGTGCTCAGCCTCAGCCGGATCGTGTCGCTCTCGAGCGTGGTGGCGGCGGTGGCCCTGCCCCTGCTGATGCTGGGCTGGTTCGGGGCACCGCTGCCGCTCACGATCCGCTGGCCCCACCTGATCCTGGCCCTGCTCACCAGCGTCCTGGTGATCTGGCGGCACCGCAGCAACCTGCAGCGGTTGCTGGCCGGCACCGAGCCGCGGCTGGGTCAGGCCAGGGGCGGGAGCGGAAGCTAGGGGGCAACTAGGCCAGCTGGCGGCTGCGCTCAGCCGCGGCCAGCACCGCCTCGAACAGGGCCGAGCGCAGGCCGGCCCGCTCCAGCTGGCGCAGGCCGGCGATGGTGGTGCCGGCCGGAGAACTCACCATGTCCTTGAGGGCCGCGGGGTGGAGCTGCTCGCCCTCCAGCAGGGCGGCAGTGCCGGCCAGGGTGCGGTGGGCCAGCTCGTGGGCCAGGGCGCGGGGCAGGCCCGCCGCCACCGCCCCATCGGCCATCGCTTCCGCCACCACCGCCACGAAGGCCGGCCCCGAGGAGGTGAGGGCCAGGAAGGCATCGAGCTGGACCTCCGGCAGCTCGAACACCCGCCCCACCCGGGCGAACAGATCCTGCACCCAGGTGCGGCGCTCGGGCTCCACCCCGTCGCCGAAGGCCAGCCCGGTCAGGCCGCTGCCCACCAGGGAGGGGGTGTTCGGCACGGCCCGCACGCAGGTCCAGCCTGGAAACAGGCGGGCCAGCCGCGCCAGGGTGACGCCCGCCAGCACCGAGATCAGCAGGCCACCCTGGGGGGGAGCAGTGGCCGCCACCGCATCGAGCTGCTGGGGCTTCACCGCCAGCAACACCACCGGTGCGGCCCAGGCCGCGGCCGGATCGGTGCTCACCGCCAGCCCATGCAGGCGGCTGAGCCGTTCGGCCGAGGCGGCGCTGGCCACGGCGGCCCGCACCCCCTCGCGCTCCACCAGCCCCGCCTCGAGCAGGGGCAACACCAGGGCCTGGGCCATCCGGCCCAGGCCCACCACGCCGAAACGGGACAGACTCAACGGCGGGATGGCGCTCAGATCGCCACGTCCTGGCGGCCCCAGGCGGGGCTGGGGGCCGCATCCTGCTCGGGATGGGCGACCGCGTCGCGCTGCACCACGGTGGGGGAGGAGCTCTCCTCGGCCAGCACGTTGGTCACCGCCACGCAGCTGGGGGCGAACAGAAAGATGCTCTCGCCGATCCGCTCCTGGTGGCCATCGATGGCGAAGGTGCCGCCGGCCACGAAATCCACGGCCCGCTGGGCCTGGTCGGGCTCCATCATCGTGAGGTTGAGAATCACCGTCTTGCGCTCCCGCAGGGCCTGGATGGCGCGCGGCATCTCGTCGAAGCTGCGGGGCTCCATCAGGGTGATCTCCGGCATCTGGGAGGCCAGGCCCGGCATGCCGATCACGTTGGTGCCGGCGAAGGGATCCTCGAAATTGAAGTCGCCACCCTTGGCCAGGGCGCTGGAGCGCTTGCTGCCGCTGGAATCCGGCGTCTCACCACCGTCGTACTCGAGCTCCTCGTCGTAGTTGCCGTCGAGATAGTCGTCTCCGGCAACCACGGAACGCAAACGGGAGAACAACGACACGGGGCGAACCTCAGAAGGGAGTTGGGCCTTGAATAGCGCCTCAGGTCAAGCGCTGCAAGGGTTGATCTCCCCATCCTGCCGCAGCGGGCGGGCGCCGAACAGGGCACTGCCGATCCGCACCCAGGTGCTGCCGCAGGCGGCGGCCTCGGGCCAGTCGCCGCTCATGCCCATCGAGAGCTCCGCCAGCCCCAGCTCCCGGGCCAGCGCTGCGCAGTCGCCGAACAGGGCCCGCCGCTCGGCCGCCTCCAGCCCCTGCGGCGCAATCGTCATCAGGCCCACCGGGCGCAGCGGGGCCAGCGCCCGCAGCTGCGGCCACAGGTGGCGCAGCTCCTCGGCCCCGAAGCCGGTCTTGGCGGGATCCGGCCGCAGCTTCACCTGAAACAGCACCGCCGGCGCCCGCCCCTCCTCGGCGGCGATGCGGGCCAGGCGCTGGGCCAGGGGCAGGGAATCGAGCGAGTGAATCGTGCCGAAATGGCGCACCACCCCCCGCGCCTTGTTGGCCTGCAGGCGGCCGATGAAATGCCAGTCGAGCGGCTCCAGGTCGGCCAGCTCGGCCTGCTTGGCCAGGGCCTCCTGCAGGCGGCTCTCGGCGAAGCTGCGCTGCCCCGCCGCCACCGCCGCCCGCACCTGGGCCGCGGGCTGGCCCTTGCTCACCGCCAGCAACCGGCAGCCCGGCGGCAACTGCCGCCTCAGGCTCTCCAGCCGCGCCGCCAGGGGAGGGGAGGGTGCAGTCAGGGGAACGGACTCAGATGAAGGTCTGATCGAACAGCTGGCGCCAGCGGGCGTGGGCCTCCGGCCCCTCGCGCCGGGCCCGGGCCAGGTTCTGCTCGGCGTAGTGGCGGGCATCCATCAGCGGCACCACCTCGAAGCTGGCCCCCCGCTGCTGCAGCGTCACCACAAAGAAGATGCGCTGGGCATAGAGCGTGGCGTAGAGATCGCGGCCCTCAGCCACCGGCGCCACGCGGTAGAGCATTCCGAAGGTGGGGTGGTTGAGGTAGCGCTCAGTGCTCACAAAGGGCTCAGGTCTGGGGTGGAAATCGCCGCCTCCAAGCTGGCGCTGGAGCCATTACTGGAGCCATTAAAGGCCACCGAGTTTCCAGCGCAGGCCAACCAGAGCCAGCAGCAGCAGGGCGGCCAGGCCGTTGAGTCGGCGGGCCAGCGGCGGCGCCAGCCGCAGCTGATCCGGCGGCAACCAGCGGCCGCCGCGGGCCACCAGCGCCTCGGCCCCCTGCTCCGCCCGCAGCAGCAGGTTGGCCAGCAACCGCTCCGCCACCGCCAGCACCAGCCCCAGGCCGCCCTTCCAGCCCAGCGCACGAAAATTCACAGCCCGGGTGGCCACGGCCCGCACCAGGTTCTGCAGCTCCTCCTGCACCAGGGGCAGGAAGCGCAGCGCCAGCAGCAGGGTGAACCCCAGCCGCTCCATCGGCCAGCCCAGGCGGGAGAGGGGGTGCAGCCACCAGCTGAGCGCCCACACCAGCTCCTCCGGCGGGGTGGAGAGCAGCAGCAGGTTGGCGCTGTGCACCAGCGTCACCAGCAGGGTGGCGCCGTTGAGGCCCAGCTCGGCCGATCGGCGGGTGACCTCCAGGGGACCCCACTGGGCCAGCTGCCAGCGCTGGCCGGCCCGCTCGGGGGGTGGCTGCAGGGGCGACCCCGCCACCAGGCGCAGCTCGGCCGGCGGCCGCTGCAGCTGGCCGGCGGGCACCCCTCCGGTCGGCAGCACCGCCGCCAGGCCGCCCACCAGCAGGGCCACCACCAGCAGCAGCGGCAGGCTGCGGCGCCAGAGGCGCCAGGGCAGGCCGCTCAGGGCCGTGAGCAGCAGCAGCAGCCCCACCAGGCCCAGGCGCCAGAGGGGCCCGGCCAGGATCGGCGTCACCAGGAAGGCCAGGGTCCAGGCCAGCTTCAGGCGCGGATCAAGCCGCCGCAGCCAGCTGGGGGCCCCGCCGGCCTCCCCCTCCTCCTCGGCCACGTACTGGCCGATCGGCAGCTGGCGCAGAAAGTCCACTCAGGCGCACTCCAGTGCGGTTCGCTCCTGTGCGGTTCGCTGACGTGGGGTGCGCTGCATGGCGGGCCTGGCCCCTCAGCGCTTGACCCGGGCCAGGTCGCGCTCGGCGTCGCGCTGCTGCTTGCCGCGCCAGAACAGCTTGATCGGCGTGCCCTCGAAGCCCAGGCTCTCGCGGATCTGGCGCTCCACATAGCGGCGGTAGGTGTCGCCGAACAGCTTGGGGTCGTTGACAAACAGCGTGAAGCTGGGCGGCCGGGTCGCCACCTGGGTGCCGTAGTAGAGGCGGCCCTGGCGGCCGCCGCGGCTGGTGGGGGGCGTGCGCCAGCTGAGCGCCTCGGTGAGCACCTCGTTCACCACGGAAGTGCTCACCCGGCGGCGGTGCTGCTCCACCGCCAGCAGCGCCAGGGCGAAGATGCTCTGCACCCGCTGGCCGGTGAGGGCCGAGGTGAACAGCATCGGCGCCCAGTCGAGGAAATAGAGCTTGGCGCGGAGTTCCTTCTCCATCGCCGGCATGGTGTGGGAGTCCTTCTCGATCGCGTCCCACTTGTTCACCACCACCACGCAGGCGCGGCCGTCCTCCTCGATGCGGCCGGCCAGGCGCTGGTCCTGCTCGGTGACGCCGTCGAGGGCGTCGATCACCAGCACGCACACATCGCTGCGCTCGATCGCCTTGAAGCTGCGGTTGATGCCGAAGAACTCGGGGCCGTAGTTCACCGAGCGCTTGCGGCGGATGCCGGCGGTGTCGAGGATCTTCCAGGTGTGGTTCTCCCGCTCCACCGTGGTGTCGATCGTGTCGCGGGTGGTGCCGCGGATCGGGCTCACGATCGCCCGCTGCTCGCCGCAGATGGCGTTGAGCAGGCTGGATTTGCCCACGTTGGGCCGGCCGATGATCGCCATCTGGATCGGCTCCTCGCCGCCCTCCTCGCTGGTGGGGGGCAGGTAGCTGATCACCCGGTCGAGCAGGTCGCCGGTGCCGGCACCGTGGATGGCTGAGATCGGCTGGGGCTCACCCAGCCCCAGCCCCCAGAACTCCGCCGCCATCGCCAGGCCCGCCTCGGGCGACTCGCACTTGTTCACCGCCAGCAGCACCGGCACCTTCTGGCCGCGCAGCCACTCGGCAATCGCCTCATCGGCGGCGGTGCAGCCCTGCTGGCCGTCGACGATCACCACGGCCACCGCCGCCTCGGCCAGGGCCAGGTTGGCCTGCTCACGGATCTCCGGCAGGAATTCGCTGTCGTCGTCGAACACCAGGCCGCCGGTGTCGACCACCCGGAAGGTGCGGTCCCCCCAGAAGCCCTCCTGGTAGGTGCGGTCGCGGGTCACCCCCGGCTCGTCGTGCACGATCGCCTCGCGGCTGCGGCAGAGGCGATTCACCAGGGTGGATTTGCCCACGTTGGGGCGGCCGATGATGGCGACGACCGGCAGGGCCAAGGGGTTATTCCAAACATCTGTCGTGTCTTGACCCTACAGAGAAGCCCTCGGTGGCCCCTAGGCCACCGGCAGGTCGCCGGGATGGCCCGCCACCGGGTCGGCCGGGGCCGGCAGCAGCTCCGGCAGCGGGCCCGTCTCGGGCAGGGGTTCACCGCGTTCGGCCAGGTGGGCCAGCAGCCAGTTCACGGCGGTGGCGCGGCGGGTGCGGCGCGGGTAGAGCTCGCCGATGCGGTAGCCGGCAAAGCCCAGCTGCTCCTTCAGCAGTTGCTTGTGTTGCTTGGGGATGGAGCGGGTGAGCGCCACGCTGGGCGGTCGCTGGGCGATGAACTGGGGCTCGATCGGGAACGGCTCCCGCCAGCTGGCGTCTGTGGCCGGGCCCGCGCTCCAGGTGCCGGAGCCATCGGGGGCGTAACCCAGGCGCGGCCAGATCAGCTCACACACGAAGCGGTCGCTGGTGCGATCGGCCAACACCGCCTCCAGCAGTGCCCGGCTGAGGGGGTAGGGAACGGGGCTGGCGGCGGCTTCGGCGGACGGCATCGGCCTGGAGCGTCACAATCGACTCACCATGATCACCGCCGCTCCCCTGCAGCTGGCCGGCAACGGCACGCCGCGCCGGCTGCGCTGCCGCGTGCTGCAGTCGCCCCTGGCGGGGGTGAGCGATCGCGTCTTCCGCGGGCTGGTGCGGCGCTGGGCGCCCGATGCGCTGCTGTTCACCGAGATGGTGAACGCCACCAGCCTGGAGCTGGGCCACGGCCTGATCAAGGTGGAGGAACTGGCCAGTGAGCCGGGGCCGATCGGCGTGCAGCTGTTTGATCACCGGCCGGCCGCCATGGCCGATGCCGCCCGCCGCGCCGAGGCGGCCGGCGCCTATCTGATCGACATCAACATGGGCTGCCCGGTGAAGAAGATCGCCCGCAAGGGCGGCGGCAGCGGCCTGATCCGCGACCCCGACCTGGCCGCTCGCATCGTGGAAGCGGTGGCCGCGGCCGTGACGGTGCCGGTGACGGTGAAAACCCGCCTGGGCTGGTGCGGCAGCGACGCCGATCCCGTGAGCTGGTGCCGGCAGCTGGAGGGCGCCGGCGCCCAGCTGCTCACCCTGCACGGCCGCACCCGCGAGCAGGGCTTCAAAGGCCGGGCCGACTGGGCCGCCATCGCCGCGGTGAAAGCGGCGCTCACCATCCCGGTGATCGCCAATGGCGATGTCAACAGCCCAGACGATGCGCTGGCCTGCCTGGAGCGCACCGGCGCCGATGGCGTGATGGTGGGCCGCGGCACCATGGGCGCCCCCTGGCTGGTGGGCCAGATCGATGCGGCCCTGAGCGGTCGGCCGGTGCCGCCCACCCCCAGCGCCGCCGAGAAGCTGGCCCTGGCCGCCGAGCAGCTGCGGGCCCTGGTGGCCGCCCGGGGCGACCACGGCCTGCTGATCGCCCGCAAGCACCTCAGCTGGACCTGCACCGGCTTCGCCGG
>JBEDAU010000298.1:0-3832 GCA_041177605.1 Cyanobacteriota bacterium
GCGGTGGCCGCCCCGAACCCGGTGAATGGCTGGATCCGTACCCGATCTGGGTCGCCGAGGTGATGCTGCAGCAGACCCAGCTGCAGGTGGTGCTGCCCTACTGGCAGCGCTGGATGGCGGCCCTCCCCACCCTGGAGGTCCTGGCGGCCGCCGCCGAACACGACGTGCTGCTGCAGTGGCAGGGCCTGGGCTACTACGCCAGGGCCCGGCGCCTGCAGCAGGGGGCGCGCCAGCTGCTGCAGGGTCTGCCCGCCGGCCCGGGCGCCGGCGATTTCTGGCCCCGCGATCTCGAGGGCTGGCTCGCCCTGCCGGGCATCGGCCGCAGCACCGCCGGCAGCATCCTCTCCTCGGCCTTCGACCAGCCCTTGCCGATCCTCGACGGCAACGTCAAGCGGGTGCTGGCGCGGCTCACCGCGAGCCCGCGGCCGCCGGCGCGGGAGCTCAAGGGGTTCTGGCAACTGAGTGAGCGGCTGCTCGATCCGCGGCGGCCCCGGGAGTTCAACCAGGCCCTGATGGACCTGGGCGCCACGGTCTGCACGCCCCGCAACCCCAGCTGCGGCCGCTGTGCCTGGCAGGGGCACTGCGCTGCCTACGCTGCCGGCCACCCCGCTGCCTATCCCGTGAAGGACGCCCCGCGCCAGTTGCCCTTTCAGGTGATCGGCGTGGGCGTGGTGCGCAACGGCGCCGGCGAGGTGCTGATCGACCAGCGCCTCAACGAGGGTCTGCTGGGGGGGCTGTGGGAGTTCCCGGGCGGCAAGCAGGAGCCCGGTGAGCCGATCGAAGCCACGATCGCGCGCGAACTGCGGGAGGAGCTGGCGATCGAGGCGACGGTGGAGGAGGAGCTGATCGTGATGGACCACGCCTACAGCCACAAGCGGCTGCGCTTCGTGGTGCACCTCTGCACCTGGTTGAGCGGCGAGCCCCAGCCGCTGGCGTCGCAGCAGGTGCGCTGGGTGCGGCCCGAGCAGCTCGCCGACTTCCCCTTCCCAGCCGCCAACGCCCGCATCATTGCCGCCCTGCTGGAGCGGCTTCAGGCTGGGGAAAACCGCCCGGCCGCCTGATGGCCAGCCCCGCGCCGCTGGTGCTCTGCCTGGGCGAGGCGCTGGTGGATCGGCTCGGCACCCCCGGGGCAGATCCCGGCCGCGCTGGCCCCTGTGACGACCACCTCGGCGGGGCCCCCGCCAACGTGGCCTGTGCCCTGGCCCGGCTCGGCACCCCCAGCGCCTTTCTGGGGCGGCTGGGGCGGGATGCGATCGGCGCGCGGTTCCGCCGGCTGTTCGCCGATCGGGGCGTGGACACCTCCGCCCTGCAGTGGGATGGCCAGCGCCCGTCGCGGATCGTGCTGGTGCGGCGCGATGGCGCGGGCGAACGCCAGTTCGGCGGCTTCGCGGGCGCCGGCGGCGAGGGCTTTGCGGATCAGGCCCTCGATGCCTCCGAGCTGGCTGCCGCCCACGGGCCCCTGCTGGCCGCGGCCCGCTGGCTGCTGGTGGGCACGATCCCCCTTGCCTCAGCCGCCGCGGCCGCCGCCCTGCAGCGGGCGGCGGGCCAGGCCGCGGCGGCTGGCGTGCCCCTGGCCCTCGATGTGAACTGGCGGCCCACCTTCTGGGATCCGGCTGCGGATCCGGCCGCAGGCCCCGGCCCGGCCCAGGTCGCCGCCATCGAGCCGCTGCTCCGGCAGGCGGCCCTGATCAAGTGCGCCCGCGAGGAGGCCGCCTGGCTGTTCGGCACGGCGGATCCGGCTGCCGTCAGTGCCGCCCTGCCGCAGCGCCCGGCCGTGGTGGTGAGCGACGGGGCCGCGCCCCTGCGCTGGTGGCTGGCGGGCGATAGCGGCGCGCTGCCGGCCTTCGCCGTGCCGGTGGTTGACACCACCGGGGCTGGCGACGCCTTCACCGCCGGGCTGCTGCATGGGTTGGTGGCCGCCGGCGGCGACCTGCGGACGCCTGGTGCTCCGGTGCGGCAGCTGATGCGGTTCGCCAGCGCCTGCGGCGCCCTGGTCTGCCAGGGTGCGGGCGCCATGGATCCCCAGCCCGGCGCCGGCACGGTGCAGGCCTTTCTGGCGGCCCGCAGCTAGACCGGAAGGGCTGCCGCCCGGAGCCATGACCGCCGCACCCTCCGATGGCTCTCCCCTGGTTGCGCCGGCAGGCCGGGAGCGGCTGACCCGGCGGGGACTGCTGGGGCGTGCCGTGGGCGGGGCTGTGGGCCTGGGTGTGGCCGGCCTGGGCCTGGGGCCTGGCCTGCTGGGGCGGCCACGGCCGGCGGTTGCCGCCGCGGACTGGCAGGCCCGGGCCGCTGTCTGCCGGCCGCCTGGGGATCCGCTGGAGGCCCTGCTGGCCGGCAATCGCCGCTTCGCCGAGCTCTGGCAGAGCACCGCCGGCGATCTGGATCCGGCCGAGCGGATGCAGCGCTTCGCAGCCCTGTGGAGTGGCAACTGCCAGCCCGATCCGGCCGCCCTCGCCAGCGGCCAGCGGCCCTGGGCTGCGGTGCTGGCCTGCGCCGATTCCCGCGTGGCGCCCGAGTGGCTGTTCGATCTGGGGCCCGGTGCGCTGTTTGACGTGCGCAGCGCCGGCAACACCGCCTTCAACGCCGGCATCGCCTCGCTGGAGTACGCCGTGGCCGAGCTGGGGGTCCCGCTGATCGTGGTGCTGGGCCACAGCGGTTGCGGGGCGGTCACCGCCGCCCTGGCCGGCGATCCGCTCACGCCCCTGCTGGAGGAGCTGGTGCTGCCGATCCGGGCCAGCCTGGCCGGAGCTGGTGCCGGTGCCGGTGGACGCCGGCCGGATCTGGCGACGGCCGTGCAGCTCCACACCCGCACGGCCGCCGCCAGCCTCAGCCGCCGCAGCGGCCTGCTGGGCGAGGCCCAGCAGCGGGGCGACCTGCGGATCGTCCCGGCCTACCTCGACCTGGCCAGCGGTCTGGTGCAGCTGCTCTGAGCCCGGGCCCTGTGGGCGGGCGCCGGTTCGGGCCGTTGCCGCGCTCAGGCCCGGGGATCGCCCTGGGCCGCCCGGATCTCCGCCTTGGCCTGGCGCCAGAGCCCTTCCAGCTCCCGGAGGCTGCGGCCCTGCAGCTGGCCGCCGAGGGCGGCTTCCACCCGGGCGAAGCGCTGCAGGAAGCGGCGGTTGGTGCCGGCCAGGCCCGCTTCCGGATCGAGGCCGCACCAGCGCGCCACGTTCACCAGGGTGAACAGCAGGTCGCCCAGTTCGGCCTCGGCATGGGCCCGATCGCCCCCGCCCTGGGCGGTCGCCACCGCCTCCTTGAGCTCGTCGAGCTCCTCGTGCACCTTCTCCCACACGCCGGCCAGCGCATCCCACTCGAAGCCGGCCGCGGCGGCCTTTCTGGAGATCGTCATGGCGCCGGCCAGGGCGGGCTGGCCGCGCACCTTGCGGGCCAGCTGGTCGCTCAGGGGGCTGGGGCCCACGCCCTTGGGCTGCTCCTCGGCCTTGATCGCCTCCCAGCTGCTCCGGACGGTGCCGGCGTCGCCGTGGCGGCCCCGGTTGGCCACCGCCCCGGCCTGGTCGCCGAACACATGGGGGTGGCGACGGATCAGTTTGGCGGTGATGGCGGCGGCGACGTCGTCGAGGCTGAAGCGCCCCGCCTCGCTGGCGATCTGGGCGTGCAGCACCACCTGCAGCAGCAGGTCACCCAGCTCCTCGGCCAGGTGGGCGTCGTCGCCGTGGCGGATGGCGTCGGCCACCTCATGGGCCTCCTCCAGCACGTAGGGCACCAGCGAGGCGTGGGTCTGCTCGAGATCCCAGGGGCAGCCGGTCGCGGGATCCCGCAGCTGGGCCACCACGGCCATGAGCGCCTGCAGGGGGCTGGGGGGTTCGGCTGGGGG
>JBEDAU010000299.1:0-5533 GCA_041177605.1 Cyanobacteriota bacterium
GGCTCCCGCTCGGTGAGCATGTAGAGGAAGTTGGCGGCGTAGGTGAGGTCATCGCGGGGCTGGATCGGATCCTGCCCTTTGCGGATCAGCTGGAAGGCCGCCACCATCGTAGGGATCTTGGCCAGCAGCCGGATCACGGCGGAATAGATGTATTCGGGGTTGTCGAGGGCCCGGCGGGAATAGAAGAGGCCCAGGGATGCCGCACTGGCCTGCAGCGCATCCATCGGATGCCCCTGGGAGGGGAAGCTCTTCATCATGTCGCGGACGCGGAAGCTCACCCGCCGGTGCATCTGCACCTCGTGTTCGAACTGGCGCAGCTCCGCCGCCGAGGGCAGGTCGCCCCAGATCAGCAGGAAGGCGGTCTCGAGGAACGTGCTGCGCGCCGCCAGCTCGTCGACCGCGTAACCCCGGTAGGTGAGCACGCCCTTGCGACCGTCGATGTCACAGATCGCCGACTGGGTGGCCGGCACGCCCTCCAGGCCGGGGCGAAAGGCAGAAGCCGCCTCCGGTCCGGGGCTGGCTGGGGCGCTGCTGGTCATGCCGGAGATGCCACTGGGGCGAACCTACGGCCAGCCGGAGACCTGCGGCCGTAGCCCTAGCTGCCGCCCAGCAGTTGCGCAGGCCCCAGCAGCAGCCGCAGACGCCAGGCCGGGCCGGGCCCCTGGCGCTGGAGCAGGGCCACGCCGGCCTTCTTGAGCAGCAGGGAACCGGCCGGGGCACCGATCAGCCGGGCCGCCAGGTTGCCCAGATCCGGTTCATGGCCCACCAGCAGCAATCGCCCCACCCCGGCGGCCTGCTCCAGCAGCGGCAGGGGATCACCCCCCGGCGCCAGGGCCTCCGCCACCCCCAGCGCGGGAGCCAGACCGGCCGCCACCGCCAGCTCGGCGGTCTGACGGGCGCGCAACAAAGGACTGGTGAGCAGCTGGTCACAGCCCAGCTCGAGGGCCACCAGCCGCTGCAGCACGGCCCGGGTGCGTTCCTCGCCCCGGGGGGTGAGCGGCCGCTCGGCGTCGGGGCGGTCGGCACTGGGCTCGGCGGCGATGCCGTGGCGCAGGAGCAGCAGGTCAGCCATGGGGCACCGGAGGGGCGGAGCAGCCGAAAACAGGCGTCGATCAGGCCAGGTCGAGACGGGCCTTGAGGTGCAGGTCGGGGCCATCGGGCTCGAGGGCCACCGCCAGGCCCTGCACGGCCGGGGCGAGCGGCCGGGCCGCCAGCCCGGCCAGCAGGCGCCAGGGGCGCCAGGCCTGGATCAGCTGGCGGGCCGGCCCGGGCCCGGCCGCCCACTGCAGCGGGGCGGCCGGGCGATCCAGGGCCTCCAGCTGGGCCAGCCGCTGGCGGGGCGGCTGATGGGCCTCGCGCTGGCGCTCCAGCACCGCCAGGTTCTGGGCCCACCAGGCCTGGCCGCCGGCGCTGGCGCGCACGCCGGCCAGCTCCACCTGCAGCTCGGCTGCCCCGCCCTGGCGCCGACCGGCGCGGCCGGCGGCCGAGAGGCTGGTCCACACCCGCAGCGGTGGCTGGCCATCCAGCTGCAGCGGGGCGCCGATCAGCCCCTGCTGGGCCAGCTGGGGCTCCAGGTCGGCCACCGCAGGCTGGTCTGCGGCCGTGCCGACCAGCCAGCCGGTTTCGGTCTGGCTCCAGAGCAGGCCCCCCCCATCGGCGGCCGCGAGCAGGGCGGGCAGGGGGCCGCTGGCGGCGTTGAGGGCCCGGCTGAGCAGGGGCGTCAACAGGGCTGGCCAGCCGCTGGGCTGGCCCAGCAGGGCGAGGCTGGGGGTGTCCCCCTGCAGGCCCGCCAGCAGGGCAGCGGCACGCTGACCATCGAGCTGGGCCTGCCAGGGTTCCGCGCCAGCCGCCTGCTCCAGCCAGGCCTCCAGCTCCAGAGCGGGGCCGGCGGGCCGCAGCGCGGCCACCAGGCTGCGGATCCCCTGCTCCGGTGGGGTGATCGCAGGGGTGGCCGGCAGCGCCAACCAGCTGGCGATGCCATCGGCGCGGGCCGCCAGCAGCAGCGCCCCTTCCCCCAGCCGCGCCACGCTGTCGCGGAAGCGGGGACTGGCGGCCAGGTTGAGCTCATCGAGCTGGGAGACATCCAGGGCCTGTTCCAGCACCCCCCGGCCGGAGGCGATCAGCACCAGGTTGTCGTTGACCAGGGCGGTGGCCAGGGGCACGGCCGGCCCGCCGCGCAGGCTGCCGCGGCCGCTGATCAGGCCCATGCCGCGATAACTGCTGATCTGCAGGTCGGTGCCGGCCAGGCTGCGGGTCTGCCAGAAGCGCTGCAGAAAGCGGCGGGCGCCGTCACCATCGCGGCTGCCCAGGGCCAGCAGCCAGCCATCGGGGGCCTGGTCGGGTTCGGTGGCGACCAGGGCCAGGGCGATGTCCGGCCCCAGCCAGCCAGCCAGTTCGGTGCGGTAGTCGAGCCCGGCGGCGGCAAAGGCCCCGTCGCGCAGGGCAGCCAGGGCCTCCACCGCCTGGCGCCGCTGCCGGGGGGGTGCCACGGCACGGGCGTAGGCCAGGGGTTGCTCCCCGTCGCTGCCGAGAAACAGGGCCAGCGACGCATGACGGGGCACGAACCGGGCCGCCCGGGGCACCGCCAGGGGCTGGTGCTGCAACCGGAGCGGGGAGCGCTGCAGCACCACCCACCAACCGCCCAGGCCCAGGCTCAGCAGCAGCAGGCCAGCAGCCAGCACCACCGCCAGGAATCGGCGGGCCTTCATGCGCCCCACGCAGGATGGGTCCATCTTGACCCCTGCCGCCACCATGGGCACCCCCACGCCGATCCAGCCGCGGGAGCTGCAGCAACGCCTGGCGCAGGGGGAGGCGATCCAGCTGGTGGACGTGCGCGAGGAGGCCGAACTGGCCCTGGCCCGTCTGCCGCACCCGGTGCTGCACCTGCCCCTGAGCCGCAGCCAGGAGTGGCTGGCGAGCCTGGACCAACAGCTCGACCACGACCGCCCGGTCGCCGTGCTCTGCCATGCCGGCATCCGCAGCTGGCAGTTCGGCGCCTGGCTGATCGACCAGCAGGGCTATGGCCAGGTGTGGAACGTGCAGGGCGGGATCGACGCCTGGAGCCTGCAGGTGGATCCCGGCGTACCGCGCTACTGATCCCCAGGGCCGATCTGCCTACGATCCAGGCGTCCCGATCCCGCTCCGCTGCGTTGAAGGAGTTGTCCCGCCGGCAACAGCAGGTGCTCCAGCTGGCGGTGCGCCACTACGTGGACACCATGGAGCCGGTGGGCAGCAAGACCCTGGTGCGGCGCTTCAACCTGCCGGCCAGCCCGGCCACCGTGCGCTCGGCCATGGGGGCGCTGGAGCAGCGGGGTCTGCTCACCCAGCCCCACACCTCCGCCGGCCGCATCCCCAGCCAGCAGGGCTACCGGGCCTACGTGGATCAACTGCTGCCGGCCCCCGGCGCCGCCGCCCTGCAGCTGCAGCGGGAGCTGGCCGGCCTCAGCCTGCAGTGGGCCGCCCTCGACGACCTGCTGGCCCAGTTGGCGCGCCGCCTGGCCGACCTCACCGGCCTGCTCAGCCTGATCACCCCGCCGCAGCGGCGCCAGCGGCACCTCCAGGCCGTGCGGCTGGTGCCGAGTGGGGAGCGGCTGCTGGTGTTCGTGGTGGAGGAGAGCGCCACCACCACCAGCCTCAACCTGCGGCTGCCCCACCGGGCCGAGGCGGAGGTTCCCGCCCTGGAGCAGTGGCTGGCGGCCCAGCTGGCCGGCGGCGGCATCGACTGGGGCAACCTGCCGAGCCAGCTGCACAGCTGCGGATCGGTGCTGCGCCAGGGCCTCGACAGCCACAGCCAGGGCTCCCCCACCACCGGCGACGGCACGGTGTCGATGGGTCTGGCCGGCCTGCTCGCCCAGCCCGACTTCCACACCACCGCCAGCCTGCGCCCCCTGGTGGAGCTGGTGGAGGATGCACCCCAGCAGGTGCTGCAGCAGGGCGGCATCTGGATCGGCGCCGAACACCCCAACCGGGCCCTGCACCAGTGCGCCGTGGTGCAGGCCGATTACCGCAGCGGCGATGGGGCGGTGGGCCGGGTGGCCCTGGTGGGACCGATGCGCATGGCCTACGCCACCGCCCGGGCGGCGGTGCGGTCGGTGGCCCAGGTGCTGGAGCGGCTGCTCAGCTGAGCGGGCAGCGCGGGATCAGCCCCCCAGCGCTCCGCCCAGCTTCTCGGCCACCGTGTTCACGTCCTTGTCGCCGCGGCCGGAGAGGTTGAGCACCACCTCGCTGCCGGCGGGCAGGGTGGGGCAGAGCTGATCGAGCGCGGCGAAGGCGTGGGCGGTCTCCAGGGCCGGAATGATGCCTTCGAGCTCGCTCACCAGCCGCAGGGCGTCGAGGGCCTGCTGGTCGGTCACGGCCACGTACTCGGCCCGACCGATCTCCCGCAGGTAGCTGTGCTCCGGGCCGACGCCGGGGTAGTCGAGGCCGGCACTGATCGAGTGGGCCTCCTGCACCTGGCCCTCGCTGTCCTGCAGCAGCAGGCTCATGGCCCCGTGCAGCACGCCCACCCGGCCCTCGGTGATCGTGGCGGCGTGGCGGCCGCTGGCCACCCCCTCACCGGCCGCCTCCACCCCCAGCAGGCGCACCGAGGTGTCTTCCACGAAGGGGTGGAACAGGCCCATGGCATTGGAGCCGCCGCCCACGCAGGCCACCAGCACGTCGGGCAGGCGGCCGAAGGCCTCGGCGCACTGGGCCTTGGCCTCCTGGCCGATGCAGGCGTGGAAGTCGCGCACCAGCATCGGGTAGGGGTGCGGGCCCGCCACCGAGCCGAGGATGTAGTGGGTGCTCTCCACGTTGGTCACCCAGTCGCGGATCGCCTCGCTGGTGGCGTCCTTGAGGGTGGCGGTGCCGGCGGTGACCGGCTGCACGGTGGCGCCCAGCAGGCGCATGCGGAACACGTTGAGGGCCTGGCGGCGCATGTCTTCGGCGCCCATGTAGATCACGCACTCCAGGCCGAAGCGGGCGCACACGGTGGCGGTGGCCACGCCGTGCTGGCCGGCGCCGGTCTCGGCGATGATCCGCTGCTTGCCCATCCGCAGGGCCAGCAGGGCCTGGCCGAGGGCGTTATTGATCTTGTGGGCGCCGGTGTGGTTGAGGTCTTCGCGCTTCAGCCAGATGCGTGGGCCGCCATCGGGCCGGGCGTAGTGGGCGGTGAGCCGCTCCGCCTCATAGAGCGGGGTGGGCCGGCCCACGTAGGTGCGCAGCAGGTGGTTGAGCCGCTCGGTGAAGGCCGGATCGGCCCAGGCCTCGGCGGCGGCGACCTCCAGCTCCGCCAGCGCCGGCATCAGGGTTTCCGGCACGTATTGCCCGCCGTAGCGACCGAAGCGGCCGGCGGCCGTGGGGCGAGCCTCCAGCGAGAGCGAAGCGGGGGGAACGGTGGCGGTCACCGGCGGCGGCATGCAGTGGGGCCAGCCTAGGGAGATGGGCGGCGGCGATCGCCAGCGTTGAGCTGGTCGACATGGCTGGTTTTCAAAACGTGCCCCATATCTCCAGGCCCGTCAGCCAGGCGTCGAATCGAGGACACCGCGATCTCACG
>JBEDAU010000300.1:0-12390 GCA_041177605.1 Cyanobacteriota bacterium
GCGAAGGAGGGCGGCAGCGCTCCATTCCAGCGGATCCTGCTCCTGAACGCGATTCCAGAGCGAGTGTGCTCTGGGGAACCCAGATCACGTTTCATGGCCCGCAACACGAAAGCACGCCGAAATCCGTAGCAACGGCTACAGAATGAACGCATCAAGGACCCCGGAGGACGTCATGGGAAGCACCCCTGCAGGCACCAGGCAGAGCGAGCCCCTCTTTGTGCAGTGGATGCGCAACCGCCAGCAGGAGCAGCGCCGCCATCAGCCCGTGGTGCAGCAGCGGCACGCCACCGCCGATCAGAGCGAGGCCTCCGATGTGCACTCCCAGGAAGTGGCCTGGGCTGAGCGCCATGCCCATGAGCGTCGCCTGCACGACAGCGCCATCGCTCAGCTCCGCCACGACTGACACGTCCGCGCTTTCAGCCGGACTGGTTGGTAGTGCATCAAAAAAGCCCCGGCCGAAGCCGGGGCTTTGTCGTCTCCGTTCGATCGCTCAGATCCATTGGATCGGAGATTCAGTGAGCATCAGGCGTCGTAGTACATGGTGAATTCGTGGGGGTGCGGCCGCTGGCGCAGCTGCTGCACCTCCTCGTACTTCAGGGCGATCCAGTTGTCGATGAAGTCTTCGGTGAAGACGCCACCGGCAAGCAGGTACTCGTGGTCGGCCTTGAGCGCTTCCAGCGAGCCGTTCAGGGAAGCGGGCACGGTGGAGATCTTCGCCAGCTCCTCGGCCGAGAGTTCGAACAGGTCAACGTCGGTGCCGTCGCCCGGGTCGATCTGGTTTTTGATGCCGTCGATGCCGGCCATCAGCATCGCCGCGAAGCCCAGATAGGGGTTGGAGAGGGCATCGCCGGAGCGGAACTCGAGGCGCTTGGCCTTCGGGTTCATGCCGGTGAGCGGGATGCGCACGGCGGCGGAGCGGTTGCCCTGGGAGTAAACCAGGTTCACCGGTGCCTCGAAACCCGGCACCAGGCGCTTGTAGCTGTTGGTGGTGGGGTTGGTGAACGCCAGGAAGCTGGGGGCGTGCTTCAGCAGGCCACCGATGTACCAGCGGGCGGTCTGGGAGAGGTTGGCGTAGGTGCCTTCACCCCAAAACAGCGGCTGGCCGCCCTTCCACAGGCTCTGGTGCACGTGCATGCCGCTGCCGTTGTCGGCAAAGATCGGCTTGGGCATAAATGTGGCGGTTTTGCCGTACTTCTTGGCAACGTTGCGCACCACGTACTTGTAGATCATCACGTTGTCGGCCGCGCTGATCAGCTCGGCGAATTTCATGCCCAGCTCATGCTGGGCCGTGGCGACTTCGTGATGCTGCTTCTCGATCGGCACGCCGAGCGCCCCCATGGTCAGCAACATCTCGCTGCGCATGTCCTGCAGGGTGTCGTTGGGGGCCACCGGGAAGTACCCCTCCTTGAGCTGGATCTTGTAGGCCAGGTTGCCGCCCTCCTCCAGCCGGGCCGTGTTCCACGGCGCCTCGATCGAGTCGACGCTGTAGAAGCTGCTGCCCGGCCCGGAGGTGTAGCGCACGTCGTCGAAGACGAAGAACTCAGGCTCCGGCCCGAAATAGGCCGTGTCGGCGATGCCGGTGGAGGCCAGATAGGCGAGCGCCTTCTGGGCCAGGGCCCGCGGGCAACGGCCGTAGGGCTGGCCGCTGCGGGGCTCCTGGATCGAGCAGATCAGGCTGAGGGTCTTGTGGCTGTAGAAGGGGTCGATCCAGGCGGTGGTGGGGTCGGGCACCATCGCCATGTCCGACTCGTTGATCGCCTTCCAGCCCCGGATCGAGGAGCCGTCAAAGGCCACGCCGCTGCTGAACGACTCCTCATCGATCAGGTCCTTGCAGACGGTGAGGTGCTGCCACTTGCCGTGCAGATCGACGAATTTGAGGTCGATCAGCTCGATGCCTTCGGTCTGGATCTGACGCAGGACGTCCTGGGCTGTCTGGGCCATGACGGGGGTATGGGGTGGTGCCGCCTGTTGCCGGCGTGGGCGGACGGTAAGGACCGCTACAGGGCCACCTTGTATCAGCTGTAACCAAATGGCGGGGCGTCCTTGCGTAACCGTTTCTGTCAGATCCGCCAGAACGCGCCGCTGGCCTGGGATCTGGCTGAATCTCAGTGCTAGTTTCCGCTCCAGGTGCGTCGATCCACTCCAGCCATGCGGGATGCCATCACCGGTCTGATTGGCCGCTACGACCAGCTGGGGCGCTATCTCGACCGCGACGCCATCGATCGCATCGCCACCTATTACTCCGAAGCCGCCGTGCGGCTGGCCGCGGTGGAGCTGATCAACCGCGAGGCCACCGAGATCGTGCGGGAAGCGGCCCAGCGGCTCTGGCTGGAAGATCCGGAGCTGATCCTGCCGGGTGGCAACGCCTACACCACCCGCCGGCTCTCCGCCTGCCTGCGCGACATGGACTATTTCCTGCGTTACGCCAGCTACGCGTTGATTGCCGACGACGCCACGATCCTCAACGAGCGGGTGCTCAACGGTCTTGACGACACCTACAAGAGCCTGGGGGTGCCCACCGGCCCCACCGTGCGCAGCATCGCCCTGCTGGCCGATGTGATCTGCGAAAAACTCTCGGAGGCCGGCATGGACGCTGCCGCGGTGGTGCGGCCCCCGTTCGAGCACCTCTGCCGCGGCCTGGCCGCCAGCAACGTGCGCGCCCGCTGAGGCGCCCACGCCATTGCCCCTGCTTAGGCTTCCACCCACTCCATTCCCGGACCCGGCCCCTCCGTGCAGCTACCCGTCAACAACGCCCACCGCCGCACGCTGGCGCCGATCAACACTCCCGACCGCCTGCTGCTGGGGCCCGGTCCGTCCAACGCGCACCCCACGGTGCTGCAGGCCCTCTCCCGCACCCCCATCGGCCACCTCGACCCGCTCTACGTCGAGCTGATGGGGGAGGTGCAGGAGCTGCTGCGCTACGCCTGGCAGACCGACAACCGGCTCACCATCCCGATGAGCGGTACCGGCAGTGCCGCCATGGAGGCCACCCTGGCCAACACCGTGGAGCCCGGAGACAAGGTGCTGGTGGCCATGAAGGGCTACTTCGGCCTGCGCCTGGCCGACATGGCCTCCCGCTACCGCGCCGAGGTGGTGACGATCGAGAAACCCTGGGGCGAAGCCTTCTCCCTGGCCGAACTCGAGCAGGCCCTCGCTACCCATCGTCCCGCCATCCTCGCCCTGGTGCATGCCGAAACGTCCACCGGCATCCTGCAGCCCATGGAGGGCATCGGTGACCTCTGCCGCAAGTACGACTGCCTGCTGCTGCTCGACACCGTCACCTCCCTGGGTGGTGTGCCTCTCCACCTCGACGCCTGGAAGGTGGATCTGGCCTACAGCTGCAGCCAGAAGGGTCTGAGCTGCCCGCCCGGCCTTGGGCCGTTCACCATGGGCCCGCGGGCCGAGGCCAAAATGATGGGCCGTCAGGGCAAGGTGCCCAACTGGTATCTGGACGTCACCCTGCTCAACCAGTACTGGGGCAGCGACCGGGTGTACCACCACACCGCCCCGGTGAACATGAATTTCGGCATGCGCGAGGCCCTGCGCCTGCTCGCCGAAGAAGGGCTGGAGGCTGCCTGGGCCCGCCACCGCAGCAACGCCGAGCGGCTGTGGTCGGGGCTCGAGCGCCTCGGCCTCGAGCTCCATGCCCCAGAGCATCTGCGCCTGCCCACGCTCACCACGGTGCGGATCCCCGAGGGTGTGGATGGCAAGGCCTTCTGCCAGCACCTGCTCAACACCCATGGCATCGAGGTGGGCGGCGGCCTGGGTGCCCTGGCCGGCCAGATCTGGCGCATCGGCCTGATGGGCTACAACAGCCGCCCCGAGAATGTCGATCGGCTCCTCAACCTGTTTGAGACCGAGCTGCCTGCCTTCCGCAGCGCGGTCACGACTCCGGCTGTGGCTGCGGCTGTCTGAGCCGCTGCGGCTGCCGCCGGGCCCGAAACCAGCCCTCCAGCTGGGCCTGGGCTCGATGGGCCAGCACTCCGCCCACCACGTTCATGTGGTGGTGGGCGGACCGATCGGTCGCCAGATCGAGGCAGCCCCCCAGGCCGCCCCGCTTGGGGTCGCCGGCCCCGAACACCACCCGCCCCATCCGCGCCTGGACCAGGGCCCCGGCGCACATCGGGCAGGGCTCCAGGGTCACCAGCAGGGTGCAGGAGTTGAAGCGCCAGTCTCCCAGGCAGCGCGCCGCCTGGGCCAGGGCCACCAGTTCGGCATGGCCGAGGGGATCGTTGCCCCGGTGCCGCCGGTTGCTGCCCCAGCCGACACACCGCCCCTGCCGGTCGAGCACCGCCGCTGCCACAGGGATCTCGCCGCTGGTGCCCACCCGCTCGGCCAGCCGCAGCAACCGGGCCATCCAGGCCTCGAGCGCCGCCCGATCCGCCTGGGGGGTTTCCGCCGCCTGCCGCTCCGCCATGGCTCCCTTGTAGCCCACCCCAGCGTGGAGAATGGGGCCATCCGAGTGACCGCCGTTGGGTAGCGCGCCACCAGCCCAGCGGGCGATCCCCAGCTTGCCCTTTCCGCCCCCGGGCGAGCTGGATCCCCGGCTGGAGGAATTGCTGGAGGGAGCTGCCGGCCTGCTCTGCCGCTGGCTGGCCACCGCCGATCAGCGGCCACCGCTGCCCGGTCTGAGCCTGTTGCCTGGGGTGGAGCCCCAGCCCCATGGCCTGGACACCAAAGCCCTGCTGGCCGACCTGCAGCTGGTCATGGACGGGGCCTATAACCCGAGCCATCCGGGTGCGCTCGCTCACCTCGATCCTCCAGCCCTGCCGGCTTCGGTGGTGGGGGATCTGATCTGTGCCGGTCTCAACAACAACCTGCTCGCCGAAGAGCTCTCCCCCAGCCTCAGTCGCCTCGAGCGCAGCCTCACCGGATGGTTGGCGGCAGCCCTCGGCCTGCCCGCCGGCAGCGGCGGGGTGGCCGCCAGTGGCGGCACCCTCTCCAACCTGATGGCGCTGGTCACGGCCCGCCACGCCCGCGGCCTGGCCACCGACCAGCGGGCGGTGGTCGTGGCCAGCGCCGATGCCCATGTTTCGCTGGCCAAGGCCCTGGCGGTGATGGGTCTGCCCAGGCAGGCCCTGTGGCCGGTTCCCGTGGACGCTGAGGGCCGCATGGATGTCCCTGGCCTGGACGCGGCGCTGCAGGGTCTGCGGAGCCGGGGTGTGCCGGTGCTGGCGGTGGTGGCCACCGCCGGCACCACGGTGTGTGGGGCGGTGGATCCCCTCGAGCCGATCGCCGATCTCTGCCGCCGTCAGGGTCACTGGCTGCACGTGGACGGGGCGATCGGCGCGGTGTTCGCCCTGGCCGAGACCCAGCGCCACCGGGTATCCGGACTCGGCCTGGCCGATTCGATCACGGTGAATCCCCAGAAGGTGTTGGGAATCACCAAGACCTCCTCCCTGCTGTTGCTGGCCGAACCCCAGCTCCTCGATGGGCCGTTCCACACCGGACTCCCCTACATGGAGCCGAGCTGGGGTGGGGCCCATGGCGGCGAGTGGGGCCTGCAGGGCACCCGGCCCGCCGAGATCCTCAAGCTCTGGCTCGGTCTACGCCAGCTGGGGCTGGAGGGGATCGCAGCGGTGCTCGACGGCGCCATCGCCCGTCGTCGCTTGCTGCATCGGTTGCTGGCCGCCGACCCACGGCTGCAGGTGCGGGGCGGTGATCTCCACCTGCTCGCCTTCACCCCCGGCGCCGCCGATGCCGCTGCCGCCGAGCGCTGGAGCCTGCTCACCCGCCAGCAGCTGCTGGCCCGCCAGCTGATGCTCTCCCGACCCCTCTATGCCGGCCGCCACCACCTCAAGGCAGTGCTCGGCAATCCCCATACCCAGCCCCAGCACCTCGACTGTCTGGCCGAGACCGTGCTCGCCAGCCTGGGGGCGGTGCACCATGGCTGAACCGGCCACGCAGCGCGGTCGCTGGGTGGCGATCGTGACTGGCGCGATCTCGATCCTGATCGGCGTGCTCTATCTGGGGTTGATCCTGGTGCTCGACAGCCGCGGGCCCCTGCAACCGCCTCCGCCGGAGGCCCTGGGCCAGCTCAGCCCTGGGGCCGGGGCGGAAGGGAGCGCGCCTGCTGCTGCAGCGGCGTCACCACCCGGCTGAGGGCGGTGGCCAGGAACTGGCGCAGGGCCCCCTCGCGCCGGCTGAGCTCGTACTGCTCCTGCACCACCTGCTGCAGGCCCCCGTCGCCCCAGTCCTGGTCGCGCTCGAAGTAGCGCAGGAAGCTGAGACCGGCGACGCGGGTGAGCCAGGCCGCACTCACCGCCTGGATGGCGCGGCTTGCCAGCAGGGCCGGCAGGTTGAGGCTGAGGGCGCCACTCACCAGGCCCACCCCTCCCTTCACCAGCCCGAGCCCGGCGAGGGTGCGGCCCACGGAGAGCGCCAGCTCCTGGGCCCGCCCGCGGCCCAGCTCAATGCCGTGCAGTCGGGCCAGCTCGAGCACCATCTGGGCATTGACCGCGGCGGTGCCGAGCAGGTCTAGCCCGGGCAGGGGCGTGACCACCAGCACGCCGGCGCCGATCCACATGTAGCGATCCACGATCGCCAGGCCATCGGCGCGGCGCTGGCTGGCCAGCAGCTGGCGGGAGGCCTCACCGAGCTGGCGGCTCTGGAGCAGCAGGTTGTCGGCGATCAGCTCCTCCCCATCGGCATGCAGCACCTGGGCGATGCGCCGCAGCAGCGCCTCCACCTCCGGGGCGGGCTGCAGCGGCTGGCGGCCGGGCTGCGGCACCGACTGGGGCGCCGCACTCACGGCGATCAGGTCGGCGGGGTCGAGACCGGGCCCGCAGCGCTGGCGCAGCAGGGCGAGGAGCCGTTCCTCCTCCCGCTCGCCGCGCAGGTCGCACTTGTTGAGCACGAGCAGCAGCCGTTTGCCCAGTCCGGCCAAGGCGCGGTACACCTCCTGTTCGGCGGCGCGCAGGTCGCCATCCACCACCAGCAGGAGCAGATCGGCGCGGCTGGCCTGCTCCCGGGCGCGCTGTTCACGGCTGCGGCCATCACTGCCCGTCTCCAGGATCCCGGGGGTGTCCACCAGCCAGACGCAGCGCTGCAGGCCCTGGATGCGCAGGCGATAGCGCTGGCTTCGGTCGGTGGATCCCATCGGGGCCCCCACCGTGCCCACCAGCTGACGCAGCAGGGCGCGGATCAGGGAGGTCTTGCCCACCGAGCCGCTGCCGAACACCACCACCACCAGATCTCCCCGCTCCAGCTGCGCCGCCATCCGCTGGCGCTGCTGGCGCAGCCCCTCCCGGGCCACCGCGTCGCGCACCTGCTCCAGGGTGTGATCAATCGCCTCCAGCTGGCGGGCGGCCGCCTCGCGGCGGCTGGTGGGTGGGGAGACCGGGGTGCGGCCCAGACCCGGCTTGACTCCGGTGCGGAGCCACCCCTGGATCCAGGGCCAGAGCAGCTGGGCCAGCCCTGCCCCCACCAGGGCCAGCACCAGCCAGACCACGGGCGCCACCAGGCCATACGGCAGCACGGCACTGAGCTGCCACACCAGCTGGTTCACCAGTTGCAGCACCAGGCTCAGCCCCAGCAGGGCCGCCAGGGCGGCCCCGCCCACCAGCCAGAGGCGGCCTGGCAGCTTCACGGCCGCTGGCGCTGCAGCAGCAGCTCCAGCAGAAAGCAGGCCACCGCGGCGTTGATCGCCACATCGGCCAGGTTGAACACAGGGAAGTGGATCGGCACCAGCGCCAGAAAATCGACCACGGCTCCGAGACGCCAGCGGTCAATGCCGTTCCCGATCGCCCCGCCCAGCAGCAGTCCCACTGCCCACAACCGCCAGCGGCTCAGTTCACGCTGGCGCTGCATCCACACCACCACCGCCACGGCCACGACGGCGCTCACCACCGCCAGGGGCCGGGTGGAGCCGGTGAACAGGCTGAAGGCGGCGCCGGTGTTGAAGGTGAGCTGCAGATCCAGCAATCCCGGCAGCAGGCGCTGGCTGCCATGGCCGGTGAGCTGTTCCAGGGCCCAGGCCTTGCTGAGCTGGTCGAGCAGCACAACAACCGCCCCGATGGCGTAGCTCAGCCAGCGCCGACGCTGCCCGGCGGCGACACGGGGGGAAGGACTGCCGCTCACGGACCCACCAGCAGCAGGCGGCGCAGGCCCAGGGCCACCAGGGCCACGGCACAGCAGAGCAGCAACTGGGAGGGCAGCGGCGCCAGGCTGTAGGTGACCAGCAGCGCCGGCAGGCCCGGGCCCCACCGGTTGGCCAGGGATCCCAGCAGCAGGTTGAGCACCCCGCAGAGCTGGAGCACCCCCAGTCCCACCAGGGCGGCACCGAGCAACCGCAGCAGGTCGTTCATGCCGGCCTGGCGCGCGAGTTTGCCGCTCAGCCAGCCAGCCGGCACGAAGCCGGCCAGGAAGCCGAAACCGGGATCGAGCAGGTAAGCGGCGCCGCCGCCGCCATGGAACACCGGCAGCTGGAGCAGCCCGAGGCTCAGGTAGCCCACGCTGGCCAGCAGGGCGCTGCGGTGGCCGCAAACCAGGGCCGTGAGCAGCAGCGCCGGCACCTGCAGGGTGATCGGCAGGTAGATGAGAGTCCAGCGGTCCAGCTGGGTGGGCCAGGGCACAGCGGCCTGGATCAGGCCCCCCACCAGGATCAGCAACAGGCCGGCGATGGCGCCGCTCCAGGTGGCAAGGGCCCGCACCAGCTCCCCTGAGGACTGGGCCCAGTCTGCCGTCCGGTGACAGCCTGGCGCTACGGTCAACCTTGCGTGCCCGGTGCGATGGTGGAGCCCACGGTCGAGGACAAGCACACCTCAGCTGAGCCGGCCGCAGCGACTGCGTTTGCGCTCGGATCGAGAGTCTTGCTGAGCGGGCGGCCGTCGTACCTGAAGACGGCCGACCCGATGCCGATGCTGCGCCCTCCTGACCTGGTGGATGATGGCGAGGTGGGCCAGGTGGTGGCCGTGCGCGCCCAGGACACCCTGGCCGTCCGCTTCCGTCGTGGCACCTTTCTGCTGGCCGCCAGGGCCCTGCGGCCGGTCGGCGTCGACTAGCAGCCAGCCGACACGTCTGCTGCCAGGGGATGGGCCCGCCAAGAGGCTGAGGCGGCCGCCACCGCGGCCCTGGGCCCGCACAGGCTGAGATGGGGTTTGGCCAACCGTCGCCGGGCCACCGCCAGCAGCTGCTCGGCATCCAGGTGGCGCGCCTGCTCCAGGCTGGCGGCCACGAAGTCCTGGGGCAGGCCATGGCCCGTCACCAGGGCCTGGCGGTCGGCGATCTGGCTGCAGGTCTGGCGCCCCATGGCGTCCTGACCGAGGTATTTGGCCTTGGCCAGCTCCAGTTCAGCCGGCGTGAGGGCCTGGTCCAGCATCCGTTGCCATTCGTCCACCAGGCAGCCGCAGGCCTGGCCGGCCCGCTCGGCGGAGCTGGAGAGATGCCACACGAACGGCGCCGCCCCCCGCCGGGCCGGCAGGTGCACGCCCACGTCGTAGGCCAGGCCGTGCTCCTCGCGCATCACCAGGAACAGCCGGCTTGACATGCCCATGCCGAGATGGGCCTGGAGCAGCCGCAGGGCCACGCCGTCGGGGTCACCGAGGGGCACGGTGGCGGCCCCCAGCATCAGCACCAGCTGCTCGGTGTCCTGGTGACAGGCCTGCAGGCGGGCCCCGCCGGCGGCGGCGGGGCCGGGGCTGGCCGCCGGCTCGGCCGGTTGCCAGGGGGTGGCCGCCAGGGCCTCCTCGAGCGCGGCGATCGCCCCGGCCTCCACGGCCCCGCAGAGCACCAGCACCGCCCCGGCCTGGCCCAGGCCGGGCAGCAGGGCCTGGAGCTGCTCCGCTCCCAGCCCCTCCAGCTCCTCCTCCACGCCGAGTGGATCGTGGCCGTAGGGGCCGGCAGCGAACAGCTGCTGGCGCAGCTGGTCGTGGGCCAGCTGGAAAGGGTCCTCCTGCTGGCGTTGCAGGGTCTGGAGGTTGAGCTGGCGTTCGAGTTCCACCTGATCCGGTTCCAGATGGGGCTGGCGCACCATCGCCACCAGCAGCGGCAGCAGATCGGGCCCGTCCTCCGCCGCACATTTCAGGCCCAGCACCAGGCCGTCTTCGCTGGCCTCACAGCGCAGGGCCGCACCGCGCCCCTCCACCAGATCGGCCAGGGCTTCGGCGTCGAGGCTGCCGCAACCGCGGCTCAGCACCCCGGCCAGCAGCTGGTGCAGGCCCCGCTGCCCAGCTGGATCGGCGCTGCTGCCGCCCCGGATCCACAGCCGGGCGGAGAGCACCGCCGGCCCCGGGCGGCACTGCACGGCGAGGCTCAGGCCGCCGGGCAGGCGGCGGTGTTGCCAGGGATGGCTCATGCCGGGATGGCCTCCAGCACACAGGCCCGCTCCGGGTGGAGCCAGTCGAGCGCCTCTGCCCGCAACCGGTCGGCGCTCCAGCGCTCCAGGGCCTCCAGCGGCGCCGTGAGCGCCAGGGGGCGCCGCCACAGGGCGTTGTTGCCGATCAGGCCGGCCACGCCGGCGGGTGCCTCCAGGCCGAAGCGGTAGCCATTGGCCACCAGGCGCCGGCAGCGTTGCCACTCGGTCGGTTCGATCGGCTCCGCGGCGAGCTCGCGCCAGACCGCCGTGATCGCCTGCCGCACTTCCGGCAGCTCCTGCGGCTCACAGATGGCCTCCAGCAGGGCGAGGCTGCCGCACTCCATCACGTGCAGGTCCAGGTCCACGCTCTCCACGATCCGCAACTGCTCCCGCAGCCGCTCCACCAGCCGGCTGCGCCGGCCCTCCGCCAGCAGGCTGGTGAGCAGGTCGGCGCCCATCACCCCGTCCTGGTCGCTGGCGGGGGGGAGGCCCCAGGCCATCAGCAGACGGGCCGATTCCAGCCGCGGCAAGGCCAGCCGCTCTTCCCCCGGCCGCAGCTGCAGGGGGGGGGGCGCCGCTGAGGCCGGTACCGCCGCCAGGGCGGCCAGGGCGCAGCCGTCGAGACGGGCATCCAGCCCGGCCGCCGCCACGGCACCACTGAGCGCCAGCACGCAGCGGTCGGCGCCGTAGAGCCGGCGATGAAAGGCGTCCATCGCCGCCGGCGTGTGGGCCAGCAGGGCCTCGCGTCGGCCCAGGATCGGCAGTCCGTAGGGGTGGTCGGCACAGGCCAGGGAGAGGAGCCGCTGCAGCGCCACCTCATCGGGCTGGTCCTCGCTCTGGGCCAGCTCCTCGAGCACCACCTGGCGCTCCAGGTCGAATGCGTCCGCCTCCAGTCGCGGCTGCAGCACCAGGTCGAGCAGCAACTCCAGCCCTTCGGCGCCGGCCTCCGGCGGGATCAACAGGTGGTAGTGCACGTCGTCGAAGCCGGTGGCGGCATTGCTACTGCCGCCGAGGGCCTCCACCCGGCGGTCGAACTCGCCGGGGCCGAGCCGCTGGCTGCCCTTGAACACCATGTGCTCGAGAAAGTGGGCGATGCCGCTCTCGCCGGGGCTCTCGAAGGCACTGCCGGCACGGCACCAGAACTCAATGCAGAGCAACGGCGCCTCCTCCAGCTCCAGGCTGACCACCGCGGCTCCGTTGCTGAGCTGCCGCAGCTGGGGAGGCGCCAGTCCCGGCAGGGGCGTGGTGCCGGGGGCCGGGGAAGGGGCCAGGGGCAAGGAATCAGATGCGTGGCAGGATCTGCATTCTGCTGGCTGCCGCTGCCGTGAGCGCTGATTCCGCCGCCATTGCTGCCGCCGGGGGCATCCATCCGCTCGTCGACGCCCTGGCGGAGCGCATCCGCCAGAGCTGGCTGCAGCTGCCGGAGCTCGAACCGCTGGCGGTGGATCCGGAGCTCGAGGCCATCAGCGGCAGCCTCGACGGTGAGGCCCTGTTCATCCGCAATGAGCTGCGGCGCTGCCGCGGATTGCGCAAGCTGCACCTGGAAACGGCACGACTGGGGGCGGGGCTGCAGATCCTGCACTGCGTGCTGTTCCCAGACCCCCGCTACGACCTGCCCGTGTTCGGCGCCGACATCGTCGCCGGACCGGGCGGCGTCTCGGCTGCGATCGTCGATCTCTCCCCGGTTCGCGACGGCCTGCCCGAGACCGTTGCCGATTCCCTGGCGGCCCGCCCTCCCCGCCAGTACAGCCAGGAGCGGGATCTGCCGGCCTGGGGAACCATCTTTTCGCCGTTTGTGCGCTTCGTTCGCCCCAGCCCCGGCGAGGAAGAGCAACGGTTCATCGACGAGGTGGGGGAGTTTCTAGAGGTGCTGGCGGGGGCGATCCGCAGCGGTGCAGCCCAGCCTCCAGACCACCCGGCTACGGTTGAACGCTGGCAAGGACAGCTCCGCTATTGCAGGCACCAGAAACGCAACGACAAGACGCGCCGGGTGCTGGAGAAGGCCTTCAACCCGACCTGGGCCGATCGCTACATCGAAGAGCTCCTTTTCGACGATCCGCCCGCACCTTGAGCCGGCGCATGACCCGCCGCTCGGT
>JBEDAU010000301.1:0-2885 GCA_041177605.1 Cyanobacteriota bacterium
CTCCTGTAGCGATAGCTACCGGAATCCACCCGGGTCGCCCCCAGCATGCCCCCCATGGTCTCCTCTGCCCCCGGCCTTTCGCCGCCAGCCACCGGCGCCTGGTTGGCGGAGGCAAACCTGCGGTTTCACTGCCACCAGGGCCGCACCAGCCACTGGGGGAGGGCGAGTGCCCCGCTGAAACTGCAGCGGGCCTTCCAGCAGAGCAGCGGCCACTGCGAACTGCCCCTGCTCCACACCGCCGGCGGCCTGGTGGGGGGCGATCGGCTGACCATCCAGGCAGCGCTGGAACCCGGCAGCCGGGCCCTGCTCACCAGCGTGGCGGCCCAGAAGGTCTATGGCTCGGTCGGACGCTCCCACCAGCACCCGGAGGGCCGCTGGGCCTGCCAGGCACTGACCTTCCAGCTGGCGGGCGGCAGCGACCTGGAGTGGTTGCCCCAGGAACTGGTGCTCTACGCCGATGGCCTGTTGGATCAGCGGCTGGAGGTGGAGCTCGCGGAGGGGGCCAGCTTTCTGAGCGCCGAGATCGTGCGGCTGGGCCGTACTGCGGGCAACGAGCAGCTGGGTGCTGGGTGCTGGCGCTCTACCCTGGATATCCGCCGCCAGACCCCCGGCGGCCCCCGCTGGGAGCTGGTGGACCGGCTGGAGCTGGCCGGCGCCGCCCTGCAGGCGGAGCACGGCATGGCCGGCCAGCCGGTGTTCGGCAGCCTGGTGTGGGCGGCACCCCAGCCGCTGGCGGCCTCCAGCCTGGCCGCCCTGCTGGAGCACTGCCGCGCCGAACGTACCGGTCTGGAGGGGGAGATGGCCTGCGGCGCGCTGGAGCAGGGCATGGTGGCGCGCTATCGGGGACCCTCCAGCCAGGCGGCCCGCTACTGGTTCACCCGCATCTGGCGCCTGATCCGGCTGCAGCGAGGGCTGGCGGTGCCGGAGCTGCCGCGCGTGTGGCCATTCCAGGAGGACCCGTTCAGCGGGCGCCACGGCGGGGATGGCCCCACCAGCGCCACCGGTTCAGCCTGAACCGGCCAGCCCACCCCGGCCCTGCCACAGTTGAACCATGCATCTCACCCCCCAAGAAAAGGACAAACTGCTGATCGTGACCGCCGCGCTGCTGGCGGAACGGCGGCTGAACCGCGGCCTCAGGCTCAACCACCCCGAGGCGGTGGCCTGGCTGAGCTTCCAGGTGCTGGAAGGGGCCCGCGACGGCAGGAGCGTCGCCGAGCTGATGGCCGAAGGCAGCACCTGGCTCAGCCGCGAGCAGGTGATGGAGGGCGTGCCGGAACTCATCCATGAGGTGCAGATCGAAGCCGTCTTCCCCGATGGCACCAAGCTCGTGACCTTGCACGACCCGATCCGCTGATCTTCCTCCCGCAACCCCATGGCCCCGCTGATCCCCGGTGAACTGCTGAGCGAACCCGGCCACATCGAACTCAACGCCGGCCGCCCCGTGACCACGATCACCGTGGCCAACACCGGCGACCGCCCAGTGCAGGTGGGCTCCCATTTCCACTTCCACGAGGCCAACAGCGCCCTCCGGTTCGATCGCGACGCCGCCCGCGGCCAGCGCCTCGACATCCCGGCCGGTACGGCGATCCGCTTCGAGCCGGGCGACAGCCGCGAGGTGCGGCTGGTGCCCTTCGCCGGCGAGCGGCGCGTGTTCGGCTTCAACGGCCTGGTGAACGGCCCCCTCGATTAAGTCTGCGCCCCTGCACGCCCACCCGATCCACCATGCCCTACCGCATCTCCCGCCGCGCCTACGCCGAGACCTACGGCCCCACCACCGGCGATCGGCTCCGGCTGGCCGACACCGAGCTGATCCTGGAGGTGGAGAAGGATTTCACCGTCTACGGCGACGAGGTGAAGTTCGGCGGCGGCAAGGTGATCCGCGACGGCATGGGCCAGGCCCAGACCACCCGCGCCGGCGGCGCCGTGGACACGGTGATCACCAACGCCCTGATCCTCGACTGGTGGGGGATCGTCAAGGCCGACATCGGCCTGCGCGACGGCCGCATCGTGGCCATCGGCAAGGCGGGCAACCCCGACACCCAGGCGGGGGTGACGATCGTGGTGGGCCCTGGAACCGAGGCGATCGCCGGTGAGGGCCACATCCTCACGGCGGGCTCGATCGACACCCACGTGCACTTCATCTGCCCCCAGCAGATCGAAACCGCCCTGGCCAGTGGCGTCACCACCCTGCTGGGGGGCGGCACCGGCCCGGCCACCGGCACCAATGCCACCACCTGCACCCCCGGCGCCTTCCACATCGGCCGAATGCTCCAGGCCGCTGAAGGGCTGCCGGTGAACCTGGGCTTCTACGGCAAGGGCAACGCCAGCACCCCCGAGGCGATCGAGGAGCAGGTGCGCGCCGGCGCCTGCGGCCTCAAGCTCCACGAAGACTGGGGCACCACCCCCGCCGCGATCGACTGCTGCCTCACGGTGGCGGATCAGTTCGACGTGCAGGTGTGCATCCACAGCGACACCCTCAACGAGGCGGGTTTCGTGGAGGACACGATCCGCGCCATCGGCGGCCGCACGATCCACACCTTCCACACCGAGGGGGCCGGTGGCGGCCACGCCCCCGACATCATCAGGATCTGCGGCGAGGCCAACGTGCTGCCGAGCAGCACCAACCCCACCCGGCCCTACACGGTGAACACGCTCGAGGAACACCTCGACATGTTGATGGTGTGCCACCACCTCGATCCGAAGATCCCCGAGGACGTGGCCTTCGCCGAGTCGCGCATCCGCCGCGAGACGATCGCCGCCGAAGACATCCTCCACGACCTCGGCGCCTTCTCGATCATCGCCAGCGACTCCCAGGCCATGGGCCGGGTGGGCGAGGTGATCACCCGCACCTTCCAGACCGCCCACAAGATGAAGGTGCAGCGCGG
>JBEDAU010000302.1:0-3413 GCA_041177605.1 Cyanobacteriota bacterium
ACGGAGAGGGTGGGATTCGAACCCACGGACCCTTGCGGGTCGCCGGTTTTCAAGACCGGAGCCATCAACCACTCGACCACCTCTCCCGGGCGGCTCGGCCAGGGTCGCGCCGCTGCTCCAGTTTCCCATGGGCTGTCCCGCAGCCGGCACTCTGTCTCGCCTGTCTTGTTTGGGATCGGCCGTCATGGTGGAAGAGGAGTGGATTCCCTCGTCTGCCATGGCTGTCCTCTGCACCAACCTGCTGGCGCACCAGGCCCGCCTTCTGGCCGACATGATCGAGACCCTGCCGGAGTCCCTGTCGCCCCGGGATCAGCACGCCCGCTGCCGGGAGTTGCTCGAACAGCTGGAGTGGGCCCTGGCCCAGTTGCCCTCCACAGCCCTGGGCTGATGGACCCCGGGTCGCGGCCCCGGTTGACCGGCTAGAAGAGCTTCGGATCGCAGCTGCTGTATCGGGCCACCGCGGCCGGCCGCAGACGCTGCGGCTGGTCCGGCTCGAACAGACTGCTGTTGAGTGCCCGCAGCTCTTGCAACTGCTCCCGCTGGCGTTGCTCAAGCCCCTGCAGCAGGGAGCCGTGCCGCTCCCTCCAGGCCCTGGAGCGCTGGCGTTCCTCGGCCCGCCAGCGCTCCAGGGCCTGCTCGTGGCGCAGACTGTCGAGCTCCTGGTCGGCCAGGCTGAACCGGGCTTCGAGTTCAGGGTCCAGGGGCTGGGGCCGGGCGGAGGGCACGTAGTTTTCGGACCTCACCCTGGCCAGCTGGCGCTGGGTGAAGCGCAAGGCCTCGAGCTGCCTGCGCAACTCGTCGCGGTCCCGGTTGCAGCGCTCCAGCTCACGCCGTTGGCTTTCTGCGGTCAGGGCGGCCTGCCGTTCCGCCGCCGTGGGGGCCGGCGGCCGTCCGGGCTGGCAGGCGGTCAACAGTCCGGCCATCAGCAGGGGGAGCGGCCAGAGCCGCCAGGGCCGCGCCAGCCGCCTGGCCATCAGTTGGCGCTGGGCTTGGCCAGCGGCAGCAGGCACTTGTCGCTGTCGCAGCCCGCCGGACCCGCTTCCATCAGTTCGCCGCCGCCGTCGTAGCGCTGCAGGGCTTCGAAGAAGCACGTGGTGCGGCGGCGGGCCGCCACCTCGGCACTGAGCCGCTGGTAGGTGGCCTGGTCGATCGGCTCGAACGGCAGCCGCGGGAAGGTGGCGTTGGCATCGAAGCGGGCCAGCAGCGCCGCCGAGATGTAGCCCTGGCCCTCGTCGATGGCGCGGTGGATGGCGTCGGCCAGGGGCTCGATTTCGTGCTCGCGGAATTCCACCGTGGCGCTGGTGTTGTGGGTCGTGTAATGCCGCTGCACCTGCATGTAGAAGTCGAACTGGGCCAGGGCGGAGAAGGTGTTGATCTCCACCGCGTCGGCGCCGGGGATGTTGGCCCAGCTCACCTCGGTGGGGATCTCCACCAGCCACTCGGTGCAGCGGGGATCGAACGGATCATCCAGCAGGCGGCCCTGCTCGTCCTTGTCGGATTGGCTCGGCACGATCGAGTAGCCGTAGTCGAGGCAGGCCAGCGCCACCGGGTCGTTCTTGCGGAAGGTGATGCGGCGGATGAAGCGCTGGGCCTTGGGCGGGTGCCAGCCCGGGGAGGCGCCGGTGAGCAGGCTCTTGGTGCCGGCTGGCTGCACGGTGGTGCAGCGGTTGGGGCGGCGGATGCCGTGGCGGTCGCAGTACTCCCACACCGCCTCGTGCACGATCCGCTTCCAGCGGGTCAGGTATTCCGCTTCGCGGGCCTTGAAGGCGCGGCCCTCTTCGCTGTCCGGGCGGCCGGCCTCCCACCAGTTCAGCCAGGGCGTGCCGAAGGCATGCACGAAGAAGTCGAACAGGCCGGTGAAGCTCACCCCCACGATCGGGTCCCAGGCGCGGCTCTGGCGGTAGCGCTCCACCTCGAAGCGGTGGTTGAGCAGGCAGGCCACGGCGATGGCGCCTGCGCGGAAGGCGTCCTCCTGGGCCCGGAAATCGGTGGGGTGGATCTGGTTGAGGTGAATCTCGGCCAGGTTGCAGTGGAAGTCGGCGCCGAGGATCTCGCCGCAGGGGTTGAGGCCGTAGCGGCCCAGGCGGTGCTCCAGCTCATCGGCCTCCAGGCCGGGGTGGTGCAGCTTCAGCCAGGCGGCGGCCTGCTCCCGGCCCTGGTCGCAGTAGATGCCCACAAACTCCTCGCGCAGCTCGGGGGTGGGCAGCAGATCGGCGTTGGAGCGGGCGATCGCCTCGGGGGCGAACTGGATGGCCCCCTCGCCGCTCTGGAACTGCTTGATCACAGCCTCCAGCACGGTCTCGCGGCTGGGGCGACTGTGGAACACCCGCGTGTGGTTGGCCATGCGCAGGGCATCGCGCTCGGGGTCGATGCGCCAGTTGCCCTCGCTGTCCTGCTGCCAGAGGTTGTCCTTGGCGCCGGCGGCGGCCAGGTCGTCGGCGGCGAACTGGCGCATGCCGGCGCTGCGGCGGATGTTGCCGGCCACGATCGTGACTGCCGCCTCATCGATCAGCAGGCAGCACTCCACCGAGGTGAGCTGGCGGCCCTGGGCCTTGTTCAGGATCTGGGCTACGCGGCCATACAGATCCTTGAGCTTCACGGGGTTGGCCATGCCGCCGAAGCCCTTGAGGGTTTCGCCCACGGGCCGCACATCCGAGAGATCGACGCTGATCTCGATCGGCGCGGTGGCATCAAAGCGCGCGTCGCTGCAGAGCTCGAGCAGCAACTGATAGCTGTCGACCCAGCCGCGGCGGGTGTCGCCCACCTTGATCGCCACCCGGTTGCCCTCAACGGTGTGGCTGGTCTGCTCCTGCCGCTGCCCGGCGGGGGTGGAGCCGATGTCGGTGACGCCGGTGATCACCAGGCTGTTGCGCACTGCCGGCAGCCGGCCGATCAGGTGCGGCTCGATGATGGCGCCGGTGCCGCAGCCCATCATCGCCAGGTCCATCATCAGACCGAAGGCCTCCCAGTCCACCAGGTTGGTGGAGGTGCAGTTGTAGGCGCCGGAGAAGTTTTCCGGCTGTTCGATCCAGGGGGTGCCGCCGATCCACAGCCAGCGGCCGGAGGGCAGGGCCTTCTGCTGCTGCTGCATGCGGCGCAGCAGCGCCACTTCGTCGTCGTTGAGGTGGCCCAGCTTGTGCAGGCCCTCGAGGTTGCGCTCGGCCACCTGCTGCCAGCTCTCGCGGCCCGCCGGCAGCTTGCGCGAATAGGTGCGGTAGAAGACCGGGTTGGCCGCCGGCGCCGTGGCGGGGAAGTCGCTGGTGGCCGCTCCCCTGGCTGGATCAACGCCCCTCACCGCGTGGGTGGTGGTGGCATCGGCACGGGCAGGGGTGAGGGTCACGGGCGTATCCATACGGGCGAGGCGCGCACCATAAACGCTACGGGTGGGGGAGGCAACGATCGGCAGGCCCCAG
>JBEDAU010000303.1:0-6396 GCA_041177605.1 Cyanobacteriota bacterium
TCCCGATGTTCGAGTTCAACGGCGAGGAGAACCGGCTCGAGGCGCTGCACCACCCCTTCTGCGCCCCCAACGCCGCCGATCTGGGCAGCGACCCCGCCGCCTGGGCCGACACCCTGCCCACCGCCCGCGCCCAGGCCTACGACCTGGTGCTCAACGGCCTGGAGCTGGGCGGCGGCTCGCTGCGCATCCACGATTCGGCCCTGCAGCGCCAGGTGCTGCAGACCATCGGCCTGCCGCTGGAGGAGGCCAACCGGCAGTTCGGCTTCCTGATGGAAGCCCTCGACATGGGCGCCCCGCCCCATGGCGGCCTGGCCTTCGGCCTCGATCGGATGGTGATGCTGCTGGCCGGGGAGGAGTCGATCCGCGACACGATCGCCTTCCCGAAAACTCAGCAGGCCCGCTGCCTGATGACCCAGGCCCCAGCTGGGGTGGCTGAAAGGCAGCTGGAGGAGCTGCATGTTGCCAGCACCTGGGTGGAGGAGGCCGAGGGCTGAAAACGCTCAGCTGACTCTCAGCCCATGCTCCTGCGGCGCCAAGGATGGGCGCGGCAAGCCTGCATAGGCTCGGTTCAACAAGCAGCTGCGGCGCCATGGCCACCATCACGGCGCTGGCGAGCACCACCGGGCTCACCCCCCAGGTGCTGGGCTACAACCTGGGCCACTTCATGGCCGGCTCAAACGCGGCCGATTGGTGGCGCTACTCCGGCAGCAAAGCGGCACGGGCCTTCATCAGTCCCTCCGAGATCGAGCCGATCGACGACATCGACGGCATCGGCGATGGCGTGGGCAGCAGCTCCAGCTTCGCCAGCCGGCGCCAGGCCCTGCGGAGCAATGCCGCCAGCAGCAGCGTCGCCCTCGATCCCCAGTACGTGAACTGGGATGCCTTTCTGGAGCGCCACCAGAACGCCCTGGGCGACACCAACCGCTTCACCATCGCCCACGCCTTCGGCGAGCTCCGCCGGCAGGGGGTAACGATCCTGGCCAACATCACCGCGAGTCCCAGCCGCTTCCCCCTGGCCGACAGCGGCGACTGGGCCAATGCCTGGGAACTCTGGCAGCACTATTACGCCCAGGCCTTCCTGCTGGGACGCGAGCACGGGGTTGAGCGCTACGGCATCTTCAACGAGCCCAACAACTGGAGCTGGCCCAGCGGCACCACCGACCCGGTGGCCAACTGGCAGCGGCGGCTGCAGCTGGCATCCGACGCCATTCAGGCGGCGCTGGCGGATGTGAACAGCCGCTACGGCGCCCAGCTCCAGCCTCAGATCTTCGCGCCGAACACCGCCAACGGCGCCACCAAGTACAACACGGGCTCAGACACCTGGGGACGCCGCGCCGTGCTGGCACGGCGAACCCGCTGGGATGGGAGCAGCGATGCCAACTGGTCCAACTTTCATGTCTACAACTATCAGAAATACAGCACGTCAGTAGCCGACTACAGCAGCGACTTTCAGACGCTGCGCGGCTATCTCAATGCCGACGGCGCCTCCAGCCTCCCGCTGGCACTCACCGAGTTCAACGTGCGCACCGGCAGCAACTACGACGACCGCAGCGAAACGCTCGACTCCCCCTCCGACTACAGCGCCCTGGCGGCCAATTGCATCGCCCTCAGCCAGGTGGGAGCCAGCCAGCTCTACCTGTTCAAGTTCGCCCAGACGCAGCGCAGCGGTGGCACCTATCCGGTGGCCAAGAACGGCACCCATTACACCCAGAACGGCACCGACACCCTGAACAACATGGGGGGTGCCACCAAGGCGGCGGAAGGGTACCGGCTGTTCGTGAAAGCCTCGGGATCCGCCCGGCAGCTGCTGGCCACCAGCAGCACCACTGCCGGGGCGGTGCAGAGCCAGGTGAGCCGCGATCCCCTCACGGGCGATCTGGCCCTGTACCTGGTGAACACCGGCACCGCCGCCGTGGATCTGGACCTCGACCTCACCGCCCTGGGCGTAGCCGACGGCAGCCTGGCGGTCGTGGAGGAGGTGAGTGAGCGCTTCAGCGGCGCCGTGGCCCAGGTGGCCAGCGTGGGCGGTGGCCGGCTGGCGGCCGGCAGCCTCGCCCCCCAGGCGGTGTGGCTGATCAGCCTGCCCGGTGCCGATCGGCTCACCAGTATCAGCGCCAGCGCCGACACGGTGCTGGCCGATGGTGCCGGCAGTGCCACGCCGGGCGGGGAGGCGACCGACCTGCTGGTGCGCGCCGATGGCACGGTGAACGGGCGGCGGGTGACGCTGCTGCGCTTCTCCCTGGCCGACCTCGATCCAGCCGGCCTCGAAGCCGTGCTGCTGCGCCTGAGCGTGGCCGGGGGCGCGGTGGGTGTGCCGGCCCAGGCCCACCTCTATGGGCTAGATGACGACACCTGGAGTGAAGCCAGTCTCGGCTGGAGCGGCCTGCCGTCAGCGCTGCGCCAGGGGGTAGCGGCCGGCGGTCGGATCGCGCACAACGTGGTGGCCAACCAGGGCACCACCACCCTGCTCGGCCAGATCGTGGTGGATTCCGTGCAGCCGGTGGAACGCCAGGTCGACGTGAGCGCCCTCGTGCGCGGCCAGAGTGATGGCTGGGCCTCGTTCCTGATCGTGCAGGAGCACCGCTGGGACCTGGCCCTGCCCAGCCTGAGCAGCGGCGACATCCAGGCCAGCGGGCTGCGGATCATCTCCCGGGAAGGCGCAAGCCCTGATCAGCCAGGACCCCAGCTGCAGCTGCTCAGCCGCACCCCCAACAACGAACCACCCCGCGTGGTGGCCGCAACGGTTTCGGGCAATCAGGTGCTGCTGAGCCTGTCGGAGCCGGTCCGGGGCAACGCCATCGTGGCCGCCAACTTCACGCGCAATGTGGGGGGCACCACCAGCGCGGCCACGGCCATCACCCCCGGCAGCAGCGCCGGCACCTCCAGCCTCACGCTCAGCTTCGGCAACACCCCGGCCAGCACCGCCAGCTTTCAACTCGGCTACAGCGCAGGCAACGGCACGGTGGCCGGCGGGCTGGTGACCGACAGCGCCGGCAACCCCCTCAGCCTCGTCCAGCAGCCGGTGCTCACCTACGCGTCGAGTAGCAGCGTCAGCAGCCTCAGCAGCAGCTACTCCAACCTGGTGCTCACCGGCACGGCCACCACGGCCACCGGCAACGCCCTGGCCAATCGCATCCTGGGCAACGCCAGCGCCAACCTGATCAACGGAGGCGGCCATGCCGACTGGCTCGATGGCGGCGACGGCAGCGACCTCTATCTGATCGCGACCAGCGCCGAGCATCCGCTGGGCGAGGAGATCCGCGACAGCGGCAGCGCCTCGAGCGGCAGCGATGAAATCCGCTTCACCGCCACCGCGGCCGGCCAGGTGCTCAGCCTGCAGCCCGGCATCCGCGGCATCGAGCGGGTGGTGATCGGCACCGGCACCGCTTCCAGCGCCAACACCAGCGGCACCACCAGCCTCAGCCTCAACGCCAGCGCGGTGGGCGAGGGCCTGGAGCTCACCGGCAACAGCGGCGCCAATGGTCTGGTGGGCACGGCCCTGGGCGACACGCTCACCGGCGGCCCCGGCCTTGACACCCTCACCGGCGGTGGTGGGGCTGACCGCTTCGTGCTCAGCGGCATCAGCACCGCCGTGAACCGTGATCGGATCACCGACTTCACGGCCGGCAGCGGCGGCGATGGGCTGGTGCTCTCCGACAGCCTTACCAGTCGCAGCGGCAGCGGAATCCCGCAGATCACGGAACTGCAGCGCGCGGGGGCGATCACGCTGAACACCGCGACCAACGGTGGCTTCGACCTGTTCGTGCTCAACGCCCGCAACGACGAGAACGATGTGAACCTGGGTGCCCACACCGACGGAGCAGGCCTGCTGGATGGCCTGAACGGCGCCAGCGGCAGCGCCACGCTCACCAGTTCCACCAAGGGGGGACGGGGCTACCTGCTGGCCTACGACAACGACAGCGCCTACCTCTACACCTTCAACGCGGGATCGAACGCAGCGGTGGCTGCCAGCGAAATCCAGCTGATCGCCACCCTGGAGGGGGCCGGCACCCTGGCGCCCGGCCATCCCCTGGGCGCGGCCATCACCCTGATCTGAGCAGACGCGGGCCCGCCCCCCAGCGGCGCTGGCAAAGCCAAAGCAAAACGCGGCGAAACCGACCCCCGATCCGTGCTCACGACAAGTTGGGAGAGCCCTGCAGCTCCCGCCATGGCCAGCACGGACCTGGTGCGGCTGTATCTCCAGGAGATCGGCCGGGTACCACTGCTGAGCCAGGAAGAGGAACTGACCCTGGCGCGGCAGGTGCAGCAGCGGGAGCGGCTGCTGACCGATGCCGGCGGGCAGCGGCTGGAGGAGAAGGAACGGCGCCTGGTGCTGCACCGCGGCCACCGGGCCCGGGAGCGGATGATCCAGGCCAACCTGCGGCTGGTGGTGGCCGTGGCCAAGAAGTATCAGGGCCGGGGGCTCGAACTGCTGGATCTGGTGCAGGAGGGCAGCCTGGGGCTGGAGCGGGCGGTGGAGCGCTTTGACCCCACCCGCGGCTTTCGGTTCTCCACCTATGCCTACTGGTGGATCCGCCAGGGGATCACTCGGGCACTGGCCTGCCAGAGCCGCACGATCCGCCTGCCGGTGCACATCACCGAGAAGCTCAACCGGATCCGGCGAGCCCAGCGCCAGCTGGGAGCCCGACTGAGCCGGCCTGCGACCCTGGCGGAGCTGGCGGCCGAGGTCAACCTCGGCGAGGAGCAGGTGCGCCACACCCTGCTGCAGCTGGTTCGTCCCGTGTCGCTGGAGGGGAAGGTGGGCAGCCACCACGACACGGCGCTGGGGGACCTGGTGGAGGATCCCCACCCCACACCGGAGCAGGAACTCAGCCGTACCCAGCTCCACGCCGACCTGGAGGCCCTGCTGGCCGAGCTGGCGGGCCATGAGGCCCAGGTGCTGCGCCAGCGGTTCGGGCTCGACGATGACACCCCCCAGACCCTCAGCCAGATCGGCGCCAGGCTGCGCCTCTCACGCGAGCGGGTGCGCCAGATCGAGTCGAGCGCGCTGCGCAAGCTGCGGCAGCCCCAGAACCGCTGCCGGGTGCGCGACTACCTGGGCAGCCTCGATTGACCCTGCCCGCGATCGCAACAAACCCCCGCGCCAACGGCCCCGAGCCCGGCACCGGCGCTAAAACGAAGTCACTACGACTTACCCACCATGGCGCCGATCACAGCCCCCCCCATCGACATCGGCATCCCCACCGAGCAGCGCACCGCCATCGCCGAAGGCCTGGGCCGGGTGCTGGCCGACAGCACGGTGCTCTATGCCAAGACCCACGGCTTCCACTGGAACGTGACCGGACCGATGTTCAACACGCTCCACTTGATGTTTATGGAGCAATACACCGAGCTGTGGACCGCCCTCGACGAGATCGCCGAGCGCATCCGCGCCCTCGGGCACCTGGCCCCCTTCGGCGGCAGCACCACCAGCGGCCTCGCCTCGATCCCTGAGGCCCAGGGGGTGCCCGCCGCCATGGCCATGGTGCGCGAACTGGTGGAGGGCCATGAAGCCGTGGCCCGCACCATCCGCGGCGTGTTCGCCGTGGCTGATGGGGCCGGCGACCAGCCCACCGCCGACCTGCTCACCCAGCGGCTGCAGATCCACGAGAAGACGGCCTGGATGCTCAGGAGCCTGCTGGAGGGCTGACGTGCCAGCGGCACCCGGGCTCCTGGGGTCGCTCGGTACATTGAAGGGTCAGCCGGCGGGAAATGAGCAAGTTCGTCTTCGTCACCGGCGGTGTGGTGTCGAGCATCGGCAAGGGGATCGTGGCCGCCAGCCTGGGTCGGTTGCTGAAGAGCCGCGGCTACAGCGTCTCCATCCTCAAACTCGATCCCTACCTGAATGTGGATCCGGGCACGATGAGCCCCTACCAGCACGGCGAGGTGTTCGTCACCGAGGACGGCGCCGAGACCGACCTCGACCTGGGCCACTACGAGCGCTTCACCGACACGGCCATGTCGCGCCTCAACAGCGTGACCACCGGCTCGATCTACCAGGCGGTGATCAACAAGGAACGCCGCGGCGACTACGAGGGCGGCACCGTCCAGGTCATCCCCCACATCACCGGCGAGATCCGCGAGCGCATCCACCGGGTGGCGGCCAACTCCGGCGCCGATGTGGTGATCGGCGAGATCGGCGGCACGGTGGGCGACATCGAATCCCTGCCCTTTCTCGAAGCGATCCGGGAATTCCGCGGCGATGTGGGCCGCCACGACATCGCCTACGTGCACGTGACCCTGCTCCCCTACATCGGCACCTCGGGCGAACTCAAGACCAAGCCCACCCAGCACTCGGTGAAGGAGCTGCGCACGATCGGCATCCAACCCGATTTCCTGCTCTGCCGCAGCGAAAAGCCGCTGCCCGAAGGCGAGCGCCGCAAGATCGCCCTGTTC
>JBEDAU010000304.1:0-6707 GCA_041177605.1 Cyanobacteriota bacterium
GCGATCAGGTCACCAGCATCAGCCAGTTCAGCGATGTTCGTCCCACCGACTGGGCCTATCAGGCCCTCAGCAACCTGGTGGAGCGTTACGGGTGCGTGGCCGGTTACCCCGATGGCGCCTACCGGGGTGGCCGGGCCCTGAGCCGCTTCGAGGCGGCGGCCCTGCTCAACGCCTGTCTGGATCGGGTCACCGAGGTGACCGACGAGCTCAAGCGGCTGATGGCGGAGTTTGAGCGGGAGCTGGCCGTGCTCAAGGGCCGGGTCGATGGGCTGGAGGCCAAGGCAGGGGAGCTGGAGGCCAGTCAGTTCTCCACCACCACCAAACTCTCGGGCCTGGCCACCTTCGTGGTGGGCGGTGTGAGCAACAACCCAGCCGGCGAACAGGTCACGTTCAACTATGACGTGCAGCTCAATCTCGACAGCAGCTTCACCGGCAAGGATCTGCTGCGCACGGTGCTGCGGGGCGGCAACTTCGATGGCGATCGCAATGCCTTCGGCGGCGGCCTGTCTGCCCTGGAGGTCGCCTTCCAGGAAGAGGGCGGCCCGGATGTGGTGGGCATCGACAAGCTCTTCTATCAGTTCCCGATCGGTGACCAGCTCACCGCCACGGTGGGGGCGCGCGTGGGGCAGGAGGACATGCTGGCGCTCTGGCCCAGTGCCTATCCCAGCGACACCATCCTCAACGTGCTCACCCTCAACGGGGCGCCGCTGGCCTACAACAAGAACCTCGGCCCGGGCCTGGGCCTCTGGTGGCAGCACAACGGCTGGAGCGTGAGCGCCAACTACGTGGCCGCCAACGGCCCCGATTCCTCCCTGGGGATGTTCACAGGCGACTCGGCCGGCACGGCCACGGTGCAGCTGGGCTTCGGCCAGGAGAACTGGGGGCTTGCCGCCATCTATTCCTACCTCGACGGTGGGGTGGGCGTGCCGGGTGCCACACCCTTCACCACGGCCGCCATCGAAGACAACGGGGCCACCACCGATGCCTTCGGCATCAGCGGCTTCTGGCAGCCCGCCACAAGCGGCTGGATCCCGTCGATCAGTGCCGGCTATGGCGTGAACCGCAGTTCCGGCAGTGACCTGCGCACCAGCCAGTCGTGGATGGTGGGCCTGCAGTGGGGCGATGTGCTGGCCAAGGGCAACAGCTTCGGCATGGGGGTGGGCCAGCCCGCCTTCGCCAGCGCCACCCGCAACGGCGCCGCCACCGAATCGGGCGTGTGGGCATGGGAATGGTGGTATCGCTGGCAGGTCAGCGACGCGATCTCGGTGACGCCGGCCCTCTTCTATCTCGCCAATCCCGGCGGCAGCGAGGGGGGCAGCGATCAGTTCGGGGCGCTGATCAAGACCAGCTTCCGCTTCTGATCGTCGGTTTCCCCTGATCCAGGGAGGGCCGGAGCCGGTGGGCTCAGGGGGCGAGCCGCTCGATGATCCAGGCGGCCCCCCCCTCCTGGCCAGCTGCGCTGGCCGCCGGTTGGCGCCGGTAGCGGAAGCGGTCGTGCAGGCGGTTCTCGCCCCCCTGCCAGAACTCCACTTCGTCCGGCACCACCCGGTAGCCGCCCCAGCCGGAGGGCAGCGGCACCTCGCCGCCTGCGAAGCGCTGTTTGAGCTGCTCCCATTCCATCTCCAGAATCCTGCGGGAGCTGATCACCGAACTCTGCTGCGACACCCAGGCCCCCAGGCGGCTGCCGAAGGGCCGGGAGACGAAATAGGCCAGGGATTCGGCCGTGGAGATGCGGGCGGCCGGGCCGAGGATCGCCACCTGGCGCTCCAGTCCATACCAGGGAAACAGCAGGCTCACCTGGCTGGTGGCGTCGATCTCGCCGGCCTTGCGGCTGCCGTAGTTGGTGAAGAACACAAAGCCCCGCCGGTCGAAGGCCTTGAGCAGCACCGTGCGGCTGCTGGGGCGGTGGCCGTTGCTGGTGGAGAGCACCATGGCGTTCGGCTCGATCAGCTCGGCGGCGCGGGCCTGCTCAAACCACTGGCGGAATTGCTCCACCGGGTCGTCATGCAGGTCGGCGCGGCGCAGGCCGCCAAGGCGGTAGTCGCGGCGCAGGTTGGCGAGGTCGACGGCACCCGGGCCCGTCATCACAGTGGGGTCGGCTGCATCCACTATCCAGTGCTGCCGGCTTCCGCTGCTGCCGGCGCCCGTTGGGCTCAGCAGAATGGGTTTCACGACGTCTGCGGCCGATGAGCTACCTGCGCGAGATCATGCAGAAGCTCGGCGCCGGGGCGGAGGCGGCGGTGCAGGAGGGGCGCGGCGGCGCGGCCTGGCCGGCCCTGCAGGCCGAGGCCTACCGCCGCCGGCTCCAGGCCTGCAACGAGCCAATGCTCCTCTACGAGTGGGCCTGGCTCGAGCAGCACCTCCAGGATCTGGAGCTCTGCGCCAGCAACGAGGCCATGCTCAGGGCGGCCGGCGGCCAGCGCCACCTCGACGGACTGTTGGCCGAGGCCCGCCAGTGCCGGGCTCACCTGCGCGAGCAGTTCGCCGCCCGGGATCTCAGCCCCAGGCGGTTGCCCCACAGCCTGGCCACCGGCGAACACGCCTGGGAGCTCAGCCATCCCGGCATCCGCGCCCAGTGGGGCATCACCGCTCCTCCGGCTCCCTGAACAATGGCCGTGCAGCTCGCCGCCTCCCGGCCGGTGTGGTCGCTGGGCAGCGACGCGCTGACCACGGCCCTGCGCACCCAGGCGGCGGGTCTCAGCAGTGCCGAGGCCCGGCAGCGGCTTGAGCAGTGCGGCCCCAACCGCCTGCCGGCCAGTCGCCACCGGCCGCTGATCCTGCGCCTGGCCGACCAGCTGTTGCACGTCATGGCCCTGCTGCTGTGGGTGGCGGGTGGTCTGGCGTTCGTGGCCGGCACGCCCCAGCTGGGCTGGGCCATCTGGGCGGTGGTGCTGATCAATGGTCTGTTCTCCTTCTGGCAGGAGTACCAGGCCGAGCGCACCCTGGCGGCCCTGCGGCTGGCCCTGCCCCGCCAGGTGCGGGTGTGGCGCGATGGCCAGCTGGTGGAACGCGACGCCGCCGAGCTGGTGCCGGGCGACCGCATCGCCCTTGAGGAGGGCGACCAGGTGCCGGCCGATGCCCGCCTGATCGCCGCCACCGAACTCAGCCTGGATCTGGCCGTGCTCACCGGGGAATCGCTGCCGGTGGCCCGCCACGCCCGCCCCATCCCGATCCACCGCGGCAGCCTGCCGATGCGGGAACAGGCCAACCTGGTGCTGGCTGGCACCACGGTGGCCAGCGGCCGCGGCGAGGCGTTCGTGTATGCCACCGGCGCCGAGACCGAATTCGGCCATGTGGCCCGTCTCACCGCCGCCACCGAGCGGGGCATGAGCACCCTGGAGCGCCAGGTGGGGCGGATCGTGCGCACGATCACCGCCATCGCCCTGACCATGGCGCTGCTCAGCTTCGCGCTCAGCTGGCTGCTGGTGGGCCTCGGGCCGCTGGAGAGCCTGGTGTTCGCGGTGGGGATCCTGGTGGCCAACGTGCCCGAGGGCCTGCTGCCCACCGTGACCCTGGCCCTGGCGATCACCGTGCAGCGCATGGCCAGCCGCCAGGCCCTGGTGCGGCGGCTCTCGGCCGTGGAAACGCTCGGCTCGGTGAGCGTGATCTGCAGCGACAAGACCGGCACCCTCACCTGCAACCGCATGGCGCTGCAGGCCACCTGGCTCCCCGCGGCCGACCGTGCTCTGGAGCCGGCCCTGCTGGAGGGGGCCTGCCTCTGCTCGAACGCCCACCTGGAGCGGGGGCGGGGCGGTCTGCGTTGCATCGGTGACCCCACCGAAGCGGCCCTGCTGATGGCGGCGCTGGAACGCCAGCTCAGCCCCCAGACCCTGCAGCAGCGCCACCCCCGCCGCCGGGAGCTGCCGTTCGACTCCCGCCGCCGCCGCATGAGCGTGGTGGTGGAGAGCGGCGAGGGGCCGTTGCTGGCGATCACCAAGGGGGCGCCGGTGGAGGTGATCGCCCATTGCAGTGCCGCCCAGACGGCGGCCGGGCCGGTGCCGCTCGATGCGGACCAACGGCGCCGTGCCCTGGAGGCCAACGACGCCCTGGCCCGCCAGGGCTACCGGGTGCTGGCGGTGGCCCAGCGCCGCGGCGACCAGGAGCTGCTGGCGGCCCGTGCCGAAGACCTGGAGCGGGAGCTGGTGCTGCTGGGGCTGGTGGCCCTCTACGACCCGCCGCGGCCGGAGGTGCCCGAGGCCATCCGCCAGTGCCACCAGGCCGGCATCCGCGTCACGATGGTGACCGGCGACTACGGCCTCACCGCCCAGGCGATTGCCCGCCAGATCGGCCTGCTGGAGGGGCCGACCGACGCCACTGCAGCGGCCGGCGACAGCCAGGTGGATCCGGTGCGGGTGATCGAGGGCACCCAGCTCGACCAGCTCAGCGAGGTGCAGCTGCGCCAGTTGCTCAAATTCCGCCGCCGCCTGGTGTTTGCCCGCATGGCACCGGAGCAGAAACTGCGGCTGGTGCAGGCCTACCGGAGTTTGGGCGAGGTGGTGGCCGTGACCGGCGACGGCGTCAACGACGCCCCGGCCCTGCGCGCCGCCGATGTGGGGGTGGCGATGGGTCAGATGGGCACCGATGTGGCCCGCGAGGCCGCCGACATCGTGCTGCTCGACGACAATTTCGCCACGATCGTGACCGCCGTGCGCTACGGCCGGGGCGTGGTGGCCAACATCGGCAAGTTTCTGCCCTACGTGCTGGCCAGCAACGTGGCGGAGATGCTGCCCTTTCTGGCCATGCTCAGCCTGGCGATTCCCGCAGCCCTCAACGTGCTGCAGATCCTGGCGGTGGACCTGGGCACCGACCTGCTGCCGGCCCTGGGGCTGGGGGCTGAGCCACCGGCAGCCGGCGTGATGCGGCGGCCACCGCGGCGGCGGGATCAGCCGCTGCTGGATCGGCCCCTGCTGCTGCGGGCCTACCTGGTGCTGGGGCTCACCGAGGCGCTGGCTGCCCTGGGCGCCTACCTGCTGGCCTGGCACAGCCAGGGGGTGGGCTGGGGGGAGCTGCGCCAGTGGGCACCGTTGCTGCTGCACCACCGGGCTCCCGCCGCCGTGGTCCTGCTGCAGCGCCAGGCCTCCAGCCTCTGCTTTGCGGCGATCGTGGCGGGTCAGATCGGGGCGGTGCTGGCCTGCCGCAACCGCGGCTGGCAGGAGTGGCATCGCAATCCGCTGCTGTGGGGCGGCATCGCCGTAGAGATCGCCTTCACGGCCCTGTTGGTGCTGTGGCCGGCGCTGGCCGAGCCCTTCGGCATGGCGCCGTTCCCCCGTGCCTGGCTGGGCTGGTTGCTGCTGCCGCCCCTGCTGGTGCTGCTGGCCGATGGCTGGCACCGGCGCCGCCTGGGGGCGGCCGCCGGCTAGCCGGGCATGGTTACGAACTCCTCGGCCACCGAGGGGTGCAGGGCCATGGTGCGGTCGAAATCGGCCTTGGTGGCCCCCATGCCGATGGGGATCGCCGCCATCTGGATGATTTCGGCGGCGTGGTCGCCCACCATGTGGCAGCCGAGCACCCGGCCGCTGGCACCCTCCACGATCAGCTTGAGCAACACCTTCGGGTCGCGGGCTGGCAGGGCCTGGCTCATCGGCCGGAAGCGGGCGCGGTGCACGCGGATCGCATCGGCGCCGCAGCGCTCGATCGCCTGCTCCTCGGTGAGCCCCACGCCGGCGAGCTCCGGCTGGGAGAACACGGCGCTGGCCACCAGGCTGTGGTCCACGCGCCGGGGGCTGTTGCCGTACACCGTGTCGGCGAAGGCGCGGCCCTCATCGATGGCCACCGGCGTGAGGTTGATGCGGTCGGTCACATCGCCCACGGCGTAGATGCCGGGCACGTTGGTGCACTGGTCGGCATCCACCGGGATGCGGTGGCCCTCCATGGCCACCCCGGCCGCCTCCAGGTTGAGGCCCGCCAGGAAGGGGCGGCGACCGGTGGCCAGCAGCACGCCGCCGCAGCTGATCGACTCGCCGCTCTGGGTGGTCACGGTCAGATCCCCCGGGCCGCAGTCACCACTGATCGCGGCCGGGGAGTGGGCCAGGCGGATCTCGATGCCATCGGCCTCCATCCCCGCCCGCACCGCGTCACTGGCTTCCCGGTCGAAGCCGCGCAACAGGTGATCGCCGCGCACCAGCTGGGTCACCCGCACGCCCAGGCCATTGAGGATGCAGGCGAACTCACAGGCGATGAAGCCCGCCCCCACCACCACCATCGATTCGGGCAGCGACTCCAGCTCAAACAGGTCGTCACTCACCCAGCCCAGCGCGGCACCGGGGATGGAGGGGCGGTGGGGACGGCCGCCCACCGCGATCAGGATGCGCTCGGCGCTGAGTTCGCGCTCGCTGCCATCGGCGGCCGTCACCACCACGCTGGTGGGCCCGCTGAACCGGCCCCAGCCCCGCACCAGCTCCACGCCCGCCTTCTCCAGGAAGCCGATGTGCAGGGCATTGAGCCGGTCGACTTCGGCCCGCACATGGGCCAGCAGGCGCGCGGCATCGAGGCGCACGTCGCCCACATCCCAGCCGTAACTGGCCGCATCCGCCAGCAGGTGACGGTAGGCCGAGCCATACACCAGCAGCTTCTTGGGCACGCAGCCGCGGATCACGCAGGCGCCGCCCACCCGGTCGCCCTCCACGATCGCCACCCGGGCGCCGTAGGACGCGGCGCGCTTGGCGGCGGCCAGGCCGCCGGAGCCGGCGCCGAGCACGATCAGGTCG
>JBEDAU010000305.1:0-2808 GCA_041177605.1 Cyanobacteriota bacterium
GGCCATGGCGGCGGTCGGGGAGCGGCGGGGGTCAGGCGCAGAGGCGGCCGAGCTGGCGGGCCAGCAGCAGCCCCATCCCCGCCAGCACCAGCACCGGGTGAGCTCCGGGGCAGCCTTCCGCTGGAGCGTGCTGCTCAACGCCGGGCTCTCGGCACTGCAGCTGGTGATCGGGGTGGGCTTTGGCTCGCTCGCCCTGATCGGCGATGCGGTGCACAACCTCGGCGACGTGGCCGGGCTGCTGCTGGCCTGGGGGGCCGAGCGGCTCAGCTGCCAGCCGCCGTCGCAGCGCTTCACCTACGGCTTTGGCCGCAGCACCCAGCTGGCCTCACTGGCCAACGCCGTGCTGATCCTGATGGCCGCGGCGGTGGTCACGGTGGAAGGGGTCAAGCGGCTGGTGGAGCCCGTGCCCCTGACCAGCGGGCCGGTGGTGTGGGCCGCCGCCCTCGGCATCGCCGTCAACCTGCTCTCGGCCCGGCTGTTCAACGGCGGTGCCCACCAGGACCTGAATCGCCGGGCCGCCATGGTGCACCTGCTCACCGATGCGGCCGTGTCGGCCGCCGTGCTGGTCTCGGCCTGGGCGGTGGGAGCCACCGGCTGGAGCTGGCTGGATGCGGCCACCGGAATCGGCGTGGGGCTGGCGGTGGCCTGGAGTGGCTGGACCATCCTGCGCCAGTCGATGCGGATTGCCCTGGATGCGGTGCCCGAGGAGATCGACCTGGCCGCGGTGGAAACCTGCCTGCGCCGACTGCCCGGGGTGCTGGATGTGCACCACCTGCACGTGTGGGCCCTGAGCACCTCCCAGAACGCACTCACGGCCCACGTGGTGCGCCAACCCGGCAGCCACGACGACCTGGAGCTGCTGCATCGCGCCAAGCAGCAGCTGGCCCTGCTCGGCATCGCCCACAGCACCATCCAGCTGGAGCCGCCGGGCCAGCGGCTGTGAGCCGGCCTGCTAACCAGGACCCAGCCCTCGCAGCGGCGAGTGAAACTCCTCGTAGTCGACGACGACCCCCTGATCCGCAGCTGCCTGCGGGATCTGGCGGAGGCCTGGGGCTACGCCTGCGATGAGGCGGGGGATGGGGAGATCGCCTGGGAGCTGCTGCGGGCCTGCCCCTACGACCTGGTGCTGCTCGACCTGAACCTGCCGAAACTGGACGGCCTGAGCATCTGCCGCAGGCTGCGCCAGGCCGGGGGACCCCAGCCCCTGGTGCTGATGCTCACGGCGCGCGACACCAACCACGACAAGGTGGTGGGCCTGGATCTGGGGGCCGACGACTACCTGGTCAAGCCCTTCGATCCAGACGTGCTGCGCGCCCGGGTGCAGGCGCTGCTGCGGCGGGCCGATCGGCCGCTCACCCGCAGCCTGAGCTGGGGGGAACTGCAGCTGGATCGGGATGGGCACGGCGCCCGCTTCGGCGGCCACGAGCTCCAGCTCACCGCCACCGAACATCGGTTGCTGGAGGCCCTGCTCCAGGCCGGCGGCGCCACCTGCTCGAAGGAGCAGCTGCTGCAGGCCTGTTGGAACTGGCTCGATTCCCCCGGCACCGACAGCGTCAAGACCCACATCAAGAACCTGCGGGCCAAGCTCAGCGCGGCCGGCGCTCCCGCCAATCTGGTGGAAACCGTCTACGGCGTGGGGTTCCGCCTGCACGCGAGCCATGCAGCCTGACCTGCGCCGCACCCGGCAGGCGCTGACCCGGCGCTACGGAGTGCTGATCGTGCTGGTGCTCGGCGGCTTCGCCCTGGGGGTCTATGCCCAGGTGAGCCGGTCGCAGGCGGCCCAGGCCCGCCTGCAGGTGGAGCAGCTGGCCCAGGCCGCGGCTGCGGAACTGCCGTTGCTCCACCACGAGCACGACGAGATGGAGCGAACCGATCTGCCCGCCTGGCTGCGGGAGCAGGCCCACGCGGCCCTCGTCGCCCAACCTATAGAGACGCTCGATTCCCTGGACGAAACAGATCCAGGCGAGCACAACCAATCCGGTCAGCAAGGCGGCGATGGGCAGCACGCCCGCTCCCGACCTGAGGCGGCGAGCAGCGGCACGGAGAGGAGCGCGACCATTTGCCAGACTCATGGAACAGCGATTCGCGATACGGGTGAGGCACAGGCCCGGCCACAGCCGCAGGCGATGGGTTCCCCTTGGAACCACACTGCAGCGCAAGCCTGATGGGTCAGTCGAGCGCAACACCCGGGGAAAAGTCGTGAACAACCAGTGCCGGCCCAACCCGTGAACCGAAGCCAGATCGATGCCGTCACCTCGCGCAAAGGGAGCTGGGAACGCGCCCGTACGGCCCTCAGCCGAGCCGTGGCGATCCTGCTGCTGCTCACGGCCGGCATGAGCGAGAGCAACTGGGAGGCGGATCACGATGCTTTGGCCGCCTTTCTCTATGCGATTGGCCTCGTTTTTGTGGCCGTGGCCTCATCCGGTAGGATTTGGTGCTCCCTCTATCTCTCCGGACGCAAAGACACCACCCTCACCACTGAAGGGCCCTACTCCCTGTGCCGCAATCCGCTGTATTTCTGCAGCGCTCTGGGCGCAATCGGCATCGGCTTCTGCACGGAGACATTCGCTTATCCGTTGTTGTTCGGGCTGATCTTCAGCCTCTACTACCCCGGCATCATCCGGCGCGAGGAGCGTCGGCTGCAGCAGTTGTTCGGCGAGGCCTTTGCGCGCTACAGGCAGGAGATTCCCCGTTTCCTGCCATCGCTGGCCCGTTTCTCGGAACCCCAGCAGTGGACAGCCAACCCCGTGCTGTTTCGCCGCCACATCTTCAACGACACCCTGTTCATCTTCCTGGCTGCCCTGCTGG
>JBEDAU010000306.1:0-3631 GCA_041177605.1 Cyanobacteriota bacterium
AGGTGTTCAGCCTCGGCACCGAGGCCAAACCAGAGGACATCGCCGCCGCCGGCATCGCCAAGGCCAGGGCCGAAGGCTTCGACACGGTGCTGGTGGACACCGCCGGCCGCCTCCAGATCGATGAATCGATGATGGAGGAGATGGTGCGGATCCGCGAGGCCTGCAGCCCCGATGAGGTGCTGCTGGTGGTGGATTCGATGATCGGCCAGGAAGCGGCCGAGCTCACCCGCGCCTTCCATGAGCAGGTGGGCATCACCGGCGCCGTGCTCACCAAGCTCGACGGCGACTCCCGCGGTGGCGCCGCCCTCTCGATCCGCAAGGTGAGCGGCGCACCGATCAAGTTCATCGGCACCGGCGAGAAGGTGGAGGCGCTGCAGCCCTTCCACCCCGAGCGGATGGCCAGCCGAATCCTCGGCATGGGGGATGTGCTCACCCTGGTGGAGAAGGCCCAGAAGGAGGTGGAGCTGGCCGATGTGGCCAAGATGCAGCAGAAGCTCCAGGAAGCCACCTTCGACTTCTCGGACTTCGTGCAGCAGATGCGCCTGATCAAGCGCATGGGCTCGCTGGGGGGCCTGATGAAGCTGATCCCCGGCATGAACAAGATCGACGACGGCATGCTCAAGCAGGGCGAAGAGCAGCTCAAAAAGATCGAGGCGATGATCGGCTCGATGACCGAGGCCGAACGCCGAGACCCGGATCTGCTGGCCGCCAATCCCTCCCGCCGGCGCCGCATCGCCAGCGGCAGCGGTCACATGCCGGCGGATGTGGACAAGGTGCTGCAGAACTTCCAGCAGATGCGCGGCTTCATGCAGCAGATGACCCGCGGCGGTGGCATGCCCGGAATGCCCGGCATGGGCGGCGGCTTTCCGGGCATGGGGGGATTCCCCGGCATGGGCGGCATGCCGGGGATGGGCGGCATGCCTGGCATGGGCGGGATGCCGGCGGGTCGCGGCGGCTCGGCCAAGGCCCCCAAACCGGCCAAGAAGCGCAAGGGCTTCGGAGACCTGTAGGAACCCCCACGAGCTACACTGCTTGTTTGGACACTTAGCGGCTAGGCCACGATGATCAAGCTCCGCCTGAAGCGGTTTGGCAAGAAGCGGGAAGCGAGTTTCCGCCTCGTGGCCGTCAACAGCACCTCGCGCCGCGACGGCCGTCCGCTCGAAGAGCTGGGCTTCTACAACCCACGCACCAAGGAGACCCGGCTCAACACCGAGGCCATCCGTTCCCGCCTGGAGCAGGGTGCCCAGCCCAGCGACAGCGTTCTCACCCTGCTGGAGCGCGGTGGACTGGTCGAGAAGACCGTGCGTCCCTCCGTGGTGATCGGCCAGAAGAAGCAGGCCGCCGCCCGCGAGGCTGCTGCCAAGGAGGCCGCCGAGGCCAAGGCTGCAGCTGAAGCGGCCGCGGCCGCGGCCAGCACCGAAGAGGCCGCTGAGGCCTGATCTGCAGGCGCCCCATGGCCCAGCCCTCGGGGCTCACCAGCACGACCATCTCCCTGTCTTCCCCCGCCGCGGCCCTGGCCCTGGCGGGGGAGGCGGAGTCGACACTGCACCGCCTCGAAGCCCTCACGGGGGCTTCGCTGGTGTTGCGGGGTCTTGACCTGTTGGTACAGGGTCGCCCCAGCCAGATGGAGCGGGCCCTGGCCCTGGTGGAGCTGCTGCGGCCGATCTGGGGCGAGGGCCAGAGCCTCAGCCAGGTCGACGTGCAGACCGCCCTGGCCGCCCTCGACAGCGGCCGCGCTGCCGAGCACCAGGAACTGGGGCGACAGGTGCTGGCCCGCAGCCAGAGCGGCAAACTGTTGCGGCCCCGCACCCTGCGCCAGAAGGCCTACGTGGAGGCCATGGAACGCCACGACCTCACTGTGGCCCTGGGGCCGGCCGGTACCGGCAAGACCTTCCTGGCCACCGTGCTGGCCGTGCGCATGCTCACTGAGCGCAAGGTGGAGCGCCTGATCCTCACCCGGCCGGCGGTGGAGGCCGGCGAGCGGCTGGGCTTTCTGCCTGGCGATCTGCAGCAAAAGGTGGATCCCTACCTGCGGCCCCTCTACGACGCCCTGCATACGTTGTTGGGACAGGAACGCACCGCCGCCCTGATCGAGAAGAACGTGATCGAGGTGGCGCCGCTGGCCTACATGCGCGGCCGCACCCTGGCCGATGCCTTCGTGATCCTCGATGAGGCCCAGAACACCACCACAGCCCAGATGCGGATGGTGCTCACCCGCCTGGGCGAGAACTCCCGCATGGTGGTGACCGGCGATCCCACCCAGGTGGACCTGCCTGCCGGCGTGACCAGCGGCCTGAGCGAGGCGGCCGAGGTGCTCGAGGGGGTGGAGGGGGTGGCGATCTGCCGGCTGTTGGCCGGCGATGTGGTGCGCCATCCGCTGGTGCAGCGCCTGGTGCAGGCCTATGCCGCGCGCGACGCCAGACACCCGCAGCGCCGGGAGCCCCCCCGCAGGCCGCAGGGAGGAGATCCGCACCCGGGCCGCAACCGCTGACCCTGCCGCAGCCCGCCCAACGCTGGCAGGATGGGCGCAGTTGAGATCCCGGTGGCGTCATGCCCGCCAGCAGCAATTTCCAGGAGGCCATCCGCCAGGCCCAATCCAGCGCCCTGGTGGGGCCCAACGTGGTCAACAAAGCCCTGCCCTACGTGGGCGGCGGCATGGTTCTCACCGCCGGCGGCGTGCTGGGCGGCCTGGCGATGGGAGCGGCAAACCCAACAGCCTTTTTCCCGCTGCTTGTGGTGGCCGCCATCGGCAACTTCATTCTTTTCTTCGTGGCCCAGAACGTGGCTATGAAGGGCAACAACAGCACCGCCCTGCCCCTGCTCACGGCCTACAGCCTGATCACTGGGTTCACCCTCAGCGGACTCGTTGGATACGCACTCCATAGCGCTGGCGGGATCACAGCTGTTGGCACCGCACTGCTGGCCACGGGTATCACCTTCGTGGCCGCCTCGGTGATGGGCCGACGCATGAGCGATAACGTCGGTCAGGCACTAAGTGGAGTTGTTGGACTCGGAATTATTGGCTTGCTGATTGCCATGGTTGTCCAGCTGATCGGCACTGCTCTTACTGGTGGCAATTTTGGTGGCAATTTTGGTGGCATCTTCCTGGAGCTCATGATCGCCGGCTTCGGCACCGTGCTGTTCGTGGGCGCCGCTTTCGTGGACTTCTACACGATGCCGCGCACCTACCGCGACGATCAGTACCTGGCCGGCGCCCTGGGGATGTACCTCACCTACATCAACCTGTTCATCTTCATCCTGCGCCTGATCATCGCTCTGAATGGTGGCGGCCGTCGGGATTGAAGTCAGATCGCGCTGAGTGGATCGAGAAGGGGGCGAAAGCCCCCTTTTTTTGTCCGCCTGGCTGAGCAATCCCTCGGATGGGGAAAGCCAAGTCCGCCCAAAGAGCCGCTACCCCTCGGCCACCGCCAGGACTGCCGCAGCAATCGCCTGGCGCTGCTCGGCGTCGTAGCCCCAACGATCCAGAAACGCCACATCCACCCCATCACCCCGGGTGGCGGCGAGCAACACCTCGAGCCGGTCACGCACAGCCGCAGGCTCCAGCAACCGCAGCAGCTCGAGGCAGCGGGAGGTGACCCGCTCGGAGCCCCCCTGCTGCTGGCCGTCACCA